>CAXNFJ010000060.1:0-8599 GCA_964201165.1 Desulfomicrobium sp. | reverse complement strand
ACATTGCGAAGGCCAACGCTGCTCCGAAGATCGTTAGCTGTGCGATCTGAAATGACGCCGTGCTCATGCAGTGCGGTAAAGGCCTGCCCCATCGTGTCCGGAAGCTTTCCGGAGAGATCGGAGAGCATGTGCAGGGCGATATCCACGCTCAGTTGAACGGCGCGCTGGATATTCACGCTCAAGATGTCCTGCAGATCGAAATCGCGAAGCAGTTCTTCATGCGTGAACCCGCGCTTGGATCGGATTCTGTCCACACATCTGCCAAGGGATTCCATTTTCCGAAAAATGAGCATTTCATCCATTCAGACTTCTCCTCACCTTATCCTTGAGCGCCCGGAGCACCATTGGCCGCATATCTTCCCGATACGCCAGGGCTCGGATGGCGAGTTCGGCCAGAAGGGAAGCGTCACGCTTTACCGCCACCTCGCCGCCAAGGACGATCTGCGCCAGAAACTCACCCTGTGCCTTGCGTAAATCGGCGACATCGACCTCGCACCCCAGCGCCTCAGACAACCTGGCGCTCAGTTCTCCACTGCGAACTGGTGACATCTCGCCGTCCAGCGCCACAGCCACGTCGGCATCCGAACCTGCATGGGTTTTCCCGGAGGCCAGAGATCCGAACAAAATAGCCAGTCGAATATCCGGGTCGGTCAGGGTTTGCCTGATTGTTTGCACCACAGCAGGCAAGGGGGCAAATCTTCCGTTAGCTGTTTCCAAACCGTTCTCCTTCACCCATTTCACCCAAGCCTCTCGCAGCCACTTCTATCGCAAAGGACCCACCTAAAAAAAACGAGGCCACGTCAAGGGGGCAAATCGTCCTCTGACTCTCGCTAGCCTTGCCTACGGAAAATACTTTTCCCAACCCGCCCAATGTGAGCAAGCAACTCCTCATTGTCGATATGATGGAAAAGTGAAAGATCAAAGGTATACGGCAGGAGCAGGTCGTCCAGGGCCAGGCTGATCCGGTTCAAGTCCTGCAAAGTGAGTTCTTTCCCTTTGAGCACCACGTCGATATCCGAGCCGGATTTATGCACCCCTTTAGCCCGTGAGCCGTATATAATCGCTTCCTCGACCAAGGAGTTGTTGCGCAACACTTCAACAATGCGCTCAAATATCGAACCTTCAATGCCGAAACGATTATCGGACGCCGCATCCTGTTCTCGATCAAGCAAAGACTGCATCTTTTCTTCCAAGGCCTCAAAAAGCCCATGGTAAACGCCCAGGATGGCATCGACCACCTCCCTGGCTGTTTCCTCGTTGTAGGTATGCGAGGTTTTGGTCCTGCTCACATAGGCATCCATCCATTTGTCACCGTCGGTGATGAGCCCGAGCTGAAAGGCTTTGCGGATGGCATCGTGCGATCCGAAGATGTCCGTCTGCCCCTGGTGTTCCAGAAAATCCTTCATGACATTCCAGGCCAGTTCATACGTATATTCAAAAGCCTGGATCGCCCCTTGCTCCTCCAGTTCGTTCAGTTGCCCCTTTTCCACGAATTTTCTCAACTGGGCCAAGGCCTTCTTGAAATTTGCAAACCGCTGCTCCCAGCGAACATCCGTGCTGTTTCCCGTCATGATTTGCTCCCTTCGCGATCAAGATCTCATTACAAAACGAAATGGTCGCAAGTAACCGAAACTTGGGAATCATTCCCACAACGTGTGCCAGCATGGGCAGGCGGGCTTGGTACCCTTCAAGGTGAATCCAGAGTTCCTGTTCCGCTTCAAAGCCCATTGGCCCGGCGCGCGACTCCTTCCAAAATTTCAATCAATCTTCTGGCCGCGCCCATGGCCAACTGCAGCCTCGCCAAGCGCAATTCAGGATTCTCTGGGTAATCATGGGCAAATTCATTGCGAATACGCCGCAACTCCAACCATTCATCCTCCTGCGGAATCCAACCAAGCTGCTCCAGCCTATTCAAGCGATCGATCATGGACATGGCGGCAATATCTTCGCCAAAAAACTGCAGGAGAGCCGGGACTAGACGCCCACCCATGTCGTCTTGTAGTCGCGTGAACCTATAGGCAAATTGATCCAGCAGTTGTCGATCATAGCTCGACAGTTCGGAAAGATTCACGGCTGAAAAGTGCTCGCCCGAAAGTTCATCCAAGGCTTCGGTCAAGGCGTCCGCATGCCCAAGGCACACACCAAGAGTCTGTTCAAACCTCAATCGCTCAATGTTCAGGCTCACAATCGAACTCCCGTGTCTTTCGCGACCCTGACGATAGGACGTTCATCCCCTGGCCAGGCGGTGACAAGATCTATTCTTCGTTCCCCGAGAATTTTTTCCAGCGCCACCAGATACCGCACGCGTTGCTTGGAAAGATGCACCGCATCATGCGCATCCGTCCCGCTGAGAGATACCATCAGGTCAATATCTCCACCTCGTTTGGCATCATCCACACGTGACCCGAAAAGCCAAACCTCTGCATCGGGCCCAAATAAATCCACCGCCGCTTTCCGGATTGCCTGAATTTCATGGTCTTTGAGCCGCATTTTTATCCTTGTGCGCGATTGGCATAATCATTCATTTCAAACGCAATGCATTGACCTCAAAACTTGTCGAAATCATAACTCCATCCTTTGAGCCCGCGCGATGCGTATAATTTCAGGACGGTTCTTGCGATCCGGGTAATCCACAAGCACGTCGATTTTTTGCTCCCCAAGAACCAGCTTGACCCTAACCAAAAAACGGAGCTGCGTTTCGAAAATGGCGGCATGCCCATTCTTTCCGGTCTCCAGCAGCAGATCGATGTTGCCACCCCGCCGAGCATCATCCACTCGAGATCCGAAAAGAAAAATCGTGGACTCTGCTCCGAAGGCATCAAGTGCCGCATCACGCAGAACTTTGCGCTCTGTTTCAGTAATACGCATGCCCTCTCCTCGCTCAGGATCAACGCTTTGCTCGCGCCCCCCCTACACCACCTTCCAATGAGGACGCTGCAAATACGTCTGCCGGGACCCGTCAAACTCCTCCGCTCCCACCACCATCACCCGCAGCTTGCGCCGGATCTTGCCTTCGGTGATGCGGACATAGTCCTGTAGCCTGTCGGTCTTGACCACGCCGACGATCAAAAGGTCGATCAACCCTGAGTCCTTGCCCAGGGCGTAGTCGTCCAGGATATAAACCGCCAGCACTTCACCCAGATCCTGGCGGACCTCTTCGATGACCCGGTCGATGCCCAGGCTTTTTTTAACGATGGAGTGCAGTTCCGGAAAAATGGGATGGCTGGTGTTGGCCCGGAAAAAGAGGGAGCGGCCCTGCTTTTTCTTCTCCAGATATCCGGCCTCGGTCAGACTATCCAGTTCTTCCTTGACGGCATTGGGCGAGACCGCGAATTCCGTGGCCAACTCCCTCAGATAACAGGACACGTCGGGATTGAGAAACAGTTTGAGCAGCAATTGAATGCGCGTTTTGGATGTGAAAAGTTGCGATAGCATGGGAATTCCGTACAAATATATTGAACGATATGCAAGATCCGATACATAAAAAAGCGGCTCCTGCCGGATGGGCGGGAGCCGCTTGCGCACGTTTTAAAACGGCAGACCGGGGACTATTGTTTTTTGGCGGCAGGCTCGCCCAGACTGATGCGATCCTTGATGGCCTCGTACTTGGCCGGCCCGATTCCCTTGACTTCCATGACCTCTTCAATCGTGGCAAAAGGATGGCCCTCGCGATATTCCACGATCTTGCCGGCAATGACCGGACCGATTCCCGGCAAAGCAGTCAACTCTTCAACGGTCGCAGTGTTGATGTTGATCGTGTCTTGCGCAAAAATCGGCCCACACAAAAAAAAGCTGAACAGAAACACGCAGATCATTGCCTTGAGAAAATTTTTCATCGAAAATCCTCCTTTGTTAATGTTGCGTGCGTTTAACATGATATTTTTTATTCAGACAAGATTGATTTAATTGAGTACAAAAAAAATATTTCACTACGAATTTACTTGTATATAAGTTCCTTCATTTTGACATAGTTGAACTCTGAAAATAAAAATATTCCGTAAAAAAATACATACAAATTACGCATCTTCAGTACGTGACAGAGCATAAAAAAAAGCAGGCCTGATGTGTCAAGCCTGCTCCGTATTCTCGCCGCTGGAAAATCACAGCATTTTCAGATCCCAGTTCCAGAGCCCCTGACGCTCCTTGAGCGCCACCTTGTCGGGCACAGGCTCGTGCAGGCGGGCCAGGAGCGCGTAACCGGCCTTCTCCAATTCCGTCCATTTGTCGCTCAGATCCAGGCCCCAGTTGGGAAAGGTCCAGACCAGCTGCCCGTACGTCCTGGACCAGAACTGCTCTCCCTTGGGGCTCTGGAAGGGCTCGCGCTCACGCAGATTTTCCGAACGGATGCGGGAAACACACAACGGATGAATGCCCTTGACCAAAACACCCAGGGGCAGCGGCGAAAGGGCCGGCAATTCCAGAAAACCTTCGCGATCCAACTCCGGGCTGACAAAGGCTCCGGCGAATCCCATGCGCGCGAGTTCCGCCAGGGCCAGAGGATTGGCCGTGTTGCACATGGGCCCGGCCCAAAAGGTCTGGCGTTCCGGCTTGGCAAAAAGTCCGAGCTGCCATGGAGCATTGAGCACAAAAAGCTTGGCTCCCAGGCGGGTCATGTTGTCCAGGCATTCGATCCAGGCCTTCTCTTCGCCGGGCCAGATCACGGGGGGCAGCCACCACCAGATGCGGCCGAAAATATTGCGGGAAATGCCCCGTTCCACCCCGGGAGTGAGCCACACGGCCTGCTCGCTCTGATTGCCCAGCCGGGCAGGCAACGCGCGCCAGACATCCATTTCATGGGCCTTGCCCTTGTGCCGGACCCGTTTGGGAAGGGTGGCGGAAAAGGTGGACTCCGGGGTCGGCCGGTCGAAAACAAGATCCTTTTTCAGATCCGCCACAAGGGCCTGCAGCTCCCGTTCGCGCCGATCGACCAGAAAGACGGGAGCACCCTGGGGAGCGGGACGGCCCTGCCCCTTGGGCAATTCCAGACGACCGCCCTTGGGGATGTCGCGGCGGATCTTCACGGTCTGATGCCCGGCCTGGTCCTCGTAGCCGATGCGCAGCAGATCCCCGCTTTTGAGCGGCTCGCGGGGTGAAATATAGGCGGCCTTGAACCCGCCCTGAACCTTGCCGACCATGTGCCCCGAAGCGGTCTGCTCCCGATCGGCGATGGGGTTGCTGGGCCGGTGTCCCAGAAAATTGTAGTGCGAGGACGGCCGCCCCAGGGCCATGTCCAAAAGAGCCAGAGCCGACTTGCGCTGCTGGGGATCATCTCCCGCGTCGCGAAGCATGCGGTACGCCTTGACCGTGTAATAAACGTAGTGCGGGCCTTTTTTACGGCCTTCGATTTTCCAGGAACCCACCTTGTCCACACCGCTTAACGGGCGCACCAGGACATCCAGGGACAGGTCGTCACACGAGAACAGCGCCCCTTTCTGATTCTTCTGCTGGTACTGACGGCGGCAGGGCTGGACGCAGCGCCCGCGCAATCCACTCTTGCCACCCAGATAGCTTGACCAGTAGCACCGGCCCGAGACCGCGTAGCACAAGGCTCCGTGCACGAAGACTTCCAGGCTCAAACCTTCGGGGCAATGGGCGGCCACGGCCTTGATCTCGTCTATGGACAGCTCGCGGGGCAGGACCAGCCGGTTCACGCCCAGCGCCAAGATCTGGGGCAGGCCGGCGATGGTGCCGCCGTTGGCCAGGGTCGAGAGGTGCAGCTCGCCCGTGAATCCGGCCTGCCGCGCCAGGGCCGGCAAGCCCAGATCCTGCACGATGAGGGCGTCCGGACCCACCTGCCGGGCCAGGCGATGAATGAGCCGGCCGGCCTGCTCCAGCTCCGCGGTCTTGAGCAGATTGTTCATGGCCACATGCACCCGGACGCCCTTGGCGTGGGCCAACTCGGTCAGGGCCGCAAGTTCGGACAGAGAAAAATTCTCCGCCTCCATGCGCGCGGAAAAATTTTTAAGGCCACAGTACACGGCGTCCGCGCCAGCGGCTATGGCGGCGAGAAAGCTGTCGGTGTCGCCGGCAGGGGCGAGAATTTCAGGAGTTTTTATGATTTCCATGAGAGACCAGCGGCTTATGGCCGCAAGTTGATATCCGCGGGCAAGAGGCCGGCGGCGCTGCTGCGCAAACGTGATTGAGCCGGAAGCAGGCGAACTGTTCACGGGTAGCGCAGCGAGGCGGGGTGATGTCAAGGACCAATGCGAACGCGTCCTCCTGAACCCTTGTGCATGGCATGTGAATGGCGTAAGAAATAAAGATGGACAACTTCCCGAACACGAAAGGAAAACCAGGACGATCCAGATGGAAATGACGGATCTTGTTTTCGTGGCCACAAGCCAGGACGCTTTGTTCCAGGAAACGAGGGGCAACCTGACCCAGCTCGGATACACCAACTGCGCGCGTTTTTCCTCGGGCAAGGCGGCTGCGGAGTTCGTCAAATACAATCCGGCTCGGATCATCATCATCGACACCGAGGTCGAGGACTTGAGCATACCCGAATTCGTCTCCGCCCTGCGCGAAGTCCAGCCCGCGGAATTCCTGCATATTCTGGTCATTTCGGCGGAAAAAGCCGAAGAGTTTGTGCTTGGTGTCATCTCCGCAGGCTGTTCCGGCCTTGTCTTGCGTCCCTACACCCTGACCGCCCTGGAAAAACACATGGCCCTGTCCAAAAAGCTGGCTCAAGCGCCGGACAGCGATCAGGAAACCGTGGAGCATGCCGCGAAAATGATCGTTCAAGGCCGGTTTGAAGACGCCATCGGCGACTTGACCCTTGTCGTCAGTCACGAGGACGAACAGGCTGGCCAATTCTTTTACCGGGGCTGTCAGCACCTGGTGGAAAAAAAATGGTCCGATGCCATTCACGCCTTCAACCAATCCCTGGCGCGCAACCAGACCTATATCAAAGCCTATGAAGGGTTGGCCCAGGCCTATCTGGGCAAGAACGATATCGACCGCTACCGCTACTGTCTGCAAAAGGCGGCGGAAGAATACGCCAAACTGAACAACTTTGCCAAAGTCAAAAAGATATTTGTTGAAATCGTCAAGTACGACGTGAACGCACCCAACCCCTACAACACTCTTGGCATCAGACTGCGCCAGGAGAAGCAATACAAGGAAGCCATCCAGGCTTACTTTCAGGCAATCGCCCTGAGTCCCAAAGACGAAAATATCCACTACAACATGGCCAAAGCCTATTATTGCGACAACCAGCAGGAAAAAGCCTTGGAATGCCTCAAGCTTTCCTTGTCCCTATCCCCGGAACACATCGAAGCCCTTAAAATGTATAGATTGCTGACAGGCGTGTCCTGGGAAGACAATGCCGATGCCCCCTTTCAGCCTCCCAAAGGGAAATGAGTCATGGCCCAATTCAGCACATGCGCCATCTGCGGAAAGCTGGTCGATATCGACCAGGAATCGCACACCCTCTTTCATTGCCGCAATTTTCTGCTGCGGTCCTTTTATGGTGAAAAAAATGAACACCGCCGCGCGCGACTGCAGGAACGCATAAATGCCTTGAATGCCCGCATGCGCGTCAAGGGCAACAACCTCCTCGACACCTGACACCCGTTCGCCAAAGCTCACATCTCCCCGCCTCTTCACCCCCTTGGCATGGGCCAGGGCAACGATTCCAGCGGCCCCAGGGACTCCAGGGCGCATCTGGTTTGTTCCTCCAGAAACATGGACCCTATGGTCGGCGCACAGACATAGGAGAAAATTTTCCCGTCCAGGGAAAAACGCAGGGTGTGGGCATGCAGGTACATGCGGTCCGGCCAGTCCGCCACACTCGGATGATAGAGGATATCGCCCAGAATGGGCGCGCCCAGACTCTTCATGGCCACACGCAGTTGGTGGGTGCGCCCGGTCAAGGGTTTGAGAACGAAAAGACGTAAGCCCGGGCGCACGGACCAGCTCAAAAAGCGGGTCTTGGCCGGACGCGCGAGGGACCGGATCAGTTTCCAGCTGCCTCGACGAGAACGGACCATATCGCCCTGGATGACTCCCTGCTTTTTGCGCGGGGCAAGGTCCGAAAGGGCGATATAGTATTTTTCGATGGACCGTTCCCGAAAAAGGAATGCCAAGGCAGCGGCGCAGTCCCGGCTTTTGGCCAGGAGCAGAATCCCGGACGTGGCCTTGTCCAGACGATGCACGGCAAAGACCGGTTGCCCCAGCCAGTCCCGGACCCGGCTGCATAGCCCGGGCTGGCCGGCGCAGTCATGAAAATCAAGGCCCGGATCCTTGTTGATGACAAGAAATCCGGGCTCTTCAGCGACAAGTTCAAAACCGTTCCGGCTCATTTCCATTTTTTGTTCTTTTTCTTGGCTTGGCCCGGAGGATATTTGTGCCGGTGTTCGTCATAGTACCGGTACGGCTCCGCCAGGTTCAATTCCAGGGTCACGGGTCCGTACAGATGGGCTTGCAGGTCACGCGGCAGGCGTGTGGCGCTGCGCCAGCCTCTGTCGAGATAAAAATAGAGCCGTCGGTCCAGGTCGAAGTAGACGCCGACATCAGGGTAATAATAGTACCTGTATTTGTTGCGATACCCATGGGCCGGGGCATGATCCGGCGGCCCCTGACGATATGGTGGCGAGGCGGG
>CAXNFJ010000059.1:0-8668 GCA_964201165.1 Desulfomicrobium sp. | reverse complement strand
ATCTGGGACGGTTCCACATATCTGTACATGGTCAGCCCCATTGTCATCGGCTTTTTCGAGTTCACCATGATGCGCACCGGCGAGGGCCTGCCACGCGCACGCTGGGCAGAGCTCTTTCAGGCCTACATGTTCGGGGAGAAAGATTTTCTGCACGCCAACTTCGGGGACGGACAGCAGACCTCGGTCATGCGCGCCCTGCCCCACGAGGATGCCCTGGGCGAGCACGTGGAGATTCTGGATTACGAGAAGGCCTCGGCCCTCATTGAGGAGCAGACGGAATTTTCCCTCGGTCTGTGCTCGTGTCGCCATGAAAAGCACCATTTGGGGCACGCACCCTGCCCCACGCCCATGGACACCTGCACCTCCATGGGCACCGGGGCGCGCTTTCTGATCCGCAACGGCTTCGCCAAACCCATCGACAAGATGCAGATGCGCGACATCCTGGCCCGGTCCCGCGATCAGGGCCTGACCCTGTCCGCCGACAACGTGCGTCGCGACGCGGGCTTCATCTGCCATTGCTGCGGCTGCTGCTGCAACCTGTTGCAGGGTGTGCGCGAGACGGGCTATCCGGGCATCCTGGTCACATCGAGCTTCGTCGCCGTGGTCGACGAGAAGCTGTGCACGGGCTGCGGCCTGTGCGCCAAGGCCTGCCCGGTCAATGCCGTGACCATGCGCAAGAAGGCGTCCGGAGCCACGCCTTGGACGCCTGCGAAACTCGCACAGGTCGATCCCGTCTGCCTTGGCTGCGGGGTTTGCGCCCTGAAATGCCCCACCGGAGCGCTCAAACTCCACCCCCGCCCCCAGAAGGTCTTTCACCCCGAGGACAGCTTCGAACGGGTCATGCTCCAGGCCCTGGAGCGGGACACCTTCCAGACCTTCCTCTTCGACAACCCGGCAAGCCGCACCCAGGAGTTCATGCGCGCCCTGGTCGGCGGGTTCCTGAAACTCCCGCCGGTCAAACGCGCCCTCTTGAGCGAGAAGCTGCGCTCGCGCTTCCTGTCGGCCCTGCGCCGGGCGGCAGGCTAATCCAGCGACATCAATGGCAATATTGAACCGATAATTATTCTAACAAGCCCAGGAAACTGATGGGCTCGATGAACTTGCGAAATATATAAAAACTTATATAATCCACTCATGAGCATAAAGACGTTGAAATTCGTCGGATCGAGCCTCGATGATCTTCGGAATTTTCCAGAAGAAGCCCGAAGAGTTGCGGGTTTCGAACTCCGCGCAATCCAAAATGGAATGGAGCCTCGAGATTGGAAGGTCATGCCGACAATCGGCTCCGGCGTGAAGGAAATCCGGATTCATGTATTGGGCGAATGGCGGGTAATCTACGTGGCGAAGCTGTCGGACGCCGTCTACGTGCTGCACTCCTTTCAAAAAAAGGGGTCAAAGACCAACAAGAACGATATTGAACTGGCCCGTACGCGGCTTCAACAAATTGGAGGCAGTCTATGAATGAGCCCATCGTCGATTCATCTGGAAACGTATTCAGCGATCTTGGCTACGCCCCTGAAGAAGCGGCAATTCTTCAAATGCGCGCAGACCTTATGGCCGATCTTCGCAAGTTCATCAAAACAAAGAAGCTCACGCAAGCCAAAGCGGCTGAAATACTGGGCGTTAGTCAATCCAGGGTTTCCGATCTTGCCAGAGGCAAGTGGGAGAAGTTCAGCCTTGAGATGCTGATCATTCTTGCCACGAAAGCCGGAATGCACGTGACTCTCAAGACTGCGGCGTAAAGACGGGACAAGGATAATCGCATTGAACATCTAACCCAGGTCTCAATGCCTCGGCGAGACTGGTCCCTTAACCGGGGGGCCGGGCCCCCGGTGGCTCATTCCTCCGGTTCGGAGCTATAGGTACGGATGGAAGCGATCTCTTCCCAGCCGTAATAGGTGTTGACGGACATCCCGTCCTCCTTCTCGGTCACGCGCAAGAAGTCCGTACCCAGAAAGAGCACTGCCTTTTCATAGATCCGGCCTTCATTGATCTGGACCTTGAGTCCTTTCCGCAGCTTGCGCGACAGGGTGCCATGCAGGGGCATGGAGGCGTATTCCACCACCTTTTCCAGACAATTCGTGTTCATGAGAGTCCTCCGCTTCAATTCAGTTCGTGTGGACCTACCATTTGCCTGCGCCCATGGAGCACATGGGAGACAGCGTGGGCAAGGGCAGGAAAAATCGGGACGCGGTGACCCCATCCACCGCCACGGACAGGCGGGGGAGATCGGCCGAAAGAAAACTGACCAGTCCCTTGCCGAATTCAAGGGAGATGGGGGCCGCCTCCATGCGCTCCCCGTCGCAGGGATGACAGCGCAAGGGTGGACTCAAATGCCGAACCCGTCCGTTTTCCAAAACCACGTCAAAGGCGTGGGCCGTGGTCGTCAGCCCCCGCAGAGCCCCGTTCTCCCGGAAATACAGCGAATTTCTGTCACCGCAGATGCCGACGGCATCCGGATCATAGGCCAGGAGCTCGCCCACGGGGGTAGGCACGGCCGCCGGCGCTGCGGGTTCCAGGGAACGGAGCGCGCCGCTGTCGAAAAACGACACGCCAACCCGCGCGACGATGTTCCCCAGCGGTGAGGGCACGTCCAGAGTCGTGCCCGGCCACAAGGTCAGGCTGCGCAAACCACCCCTAGGGCTAAAATAGAGGCTGATGATCAAGGCCTCGACAGGGCCGGCGGGCGTGTCCACAATCAGTGGCGCGGCAAGCCGGGCTTCATCCTCCTGGGTCCAGAACCCGCTCAAAGTTCCGTTCAAGGGGAAGATGCGTCGCAAGGCTCCGTTGTCGTAAAACGTGACCTGTTCGGCAGGCAGGTTGCCGAGAGGGGTGGAGACCACGGTCTGCTCTTCCAGGGGAAGATTGCGGATCATTCCGCTTGGGTGAAAAGAGATGGTCGGCAGTTGTCGCTTGCGCTGGGTATTGGCGGTGAATTGGGGGACAAGCGTCCCCAAAGGGGTTGTCAGCGGACAGGCCCGGGCGGCGATGCAGGAACGCACGGCGCCGTCTGGAAAGAATTCGATATCGGGAAGGGTTTCAATGGCCCCGAAGGGTGTGATGATGGTCGGCATGATAGCCTCCTGTTACGGAGACTAAAGCAGGAGCCATGCCAGACATATCTTACTGATTTTTATTGAAAAGAAAAAAAAGGAACCGACATTTTCGTCGTTTCCTACGCGACAAAAGTGTGGACAGCGTTGCTGTGTCCCCGACGTTCGAGCATCCGCCCATGGCAGGCCGCGCCATGAAGGCCGATATCGGGAGCGGTGATCAGCCGGATGGGAATCCGGGCCAGGAGAGCCCCATAGGCCGGACAATCCCTGAACTCGCGCACGAATTCACCGTGCGTGACCAGAAAAGGATTTTTGGCGGCCAGTCCGCCGCAAAGGTTGAGCCCGCCCCAGGCCAGGACATGCAGCGCATAGGCCCGGCAAGCCCGGCCGTAGAAACGGGCGAACCAGGCCGTGGTTTCACTGTCCGGGCCGATCTCGCGTGCGACCTCGGCAGGGGTCAGTCGCCGGCCGGTCAAAAAGAGATGCAGGGAGGACAGGCCCGAACCCGAGACCACGATGTCGCCGAACCCGTGGGAATGATCGGTCTGGGCCTTGAGAAATTCCAGAAACCTGAATTCCGGTTCACTGACAAAGGCCAGGGGCGCATGTCCGCCTTCGGAAGGCAGGAGCAGGAAATCCGCCTCGCCTCCGGGCAAAGGCAACAGGCCGCACTGGCCCAGTCCCGTCCCCGCGCCGACAGCCGCCACGACTCCCGGCCTTGCCGCGCCTTCCTGGACCGTGACCGCGGACCGCGCCGCGTGCCGCGTCTGGCAGCCCAGGGCCTGGGCCACGAAATCGTTGACCAGGACAGTCCGCTCCAGGGGCAGGCCGATGCCCGGATCGCACAGATCGATGTTCCAGGAGGCGTTGGTCAATTGGCAGCGAACGCCATCATGCACGGGTCCGGCCACGGCCAGAACGATCCTGTCCGCAGCCATGGGATCGAGCCCGAAGCCGGAATCCTTCAGCCTGCCCAACAGGTGCGCAAAGGAAGGGACAGAACCGGTCGGAATGCTGAACGATTCCAGAAGCGTCGGCTCCTGCCCGGGCACAAGCTCGAAGTGCCCGAAACGGCTGTTGGTTCCGCCGATGTCAGCAGCCAGAATGCGTGTCATGATCTGTTCTCCCGAAGTCCGAGTCGTCTCTCTACTCCAAAATATCCTATATGCCCACAGGCGGCGAGGATGCGCCGGCACCTACAAAAAAGCCGGGTCAGTGCCCGGCGTATCCGTAAAACCCATCCTCATTTCGAAGCGCCGGCTCCGGCCTCGTCGATGCGCGCGGCCACATAGGCCACCAGATCCTCGTCGGCCTCGTCAACGTTGAAGCAGCGGGCGTCCTCGCCCATGAGTCCCTGCGGCACCCAGTCGCCCTGCTCCTGCGCATCGGTGATCATGTCGTCGTAGAAGCACACCGACAGCCAGCGCTGCTCAGGGTCATCGTCAATGACGTCGACCAGGACGAACAACTCCCGTCCCTGCTGGGCCGGATGCGAGCCGCGCAGGGAATAGGTGATGCCGGGACGAGCCTTGAATTCAAGGACCGCGCCGCGGACGGCCTCAAGCGTCTGCCGAAAAACCAAAAAAGCATCTTTGGCGTCGCAGGTCTCCCACTCGGAGAGGAACGCCTCCAGTTCCGCCATCGCGTTTTCCATTTGTACTCCTCAATCTTTGATATTTATTGAATCTCCCGGGCCTGGGAGGTGAAGGAAATGCCCTGCCCGGACTGGGCGCCGATCATGACCGCCTCCACCACCGGGGCGTTCATGGCCGCGGATGCTTCCCAGCGCACCAGAAAATTCGCCCCGGAACCGCCCTTGGTGTCCTTCTCGGCGACCACATAGCGAATGGAAGCCAGGGGTTTCAGATCCTGGGGCTTTTCCAGGTAATGCCGGACCAGGTCTCCTTCGGTGTCGTAATAGTCCACCGCCGTCAGGCGCAGGGCGCTGTGGGGATCGGTATTGCGGATGGACAGGGTCACGGCCAGATTGAACGGCCGCTCCTTGTCCCCGATGTAGATGTGCGAATACACCGGCACATACAGGAGCTGGCCCGAAGACATGACGGGCCCGCCGCACAGGCCCGGCAGAGGGATCAGCAAGAGCAGCAAGAATATCCAGCGCATGAGTGCCTCCGTGACGGAGCCGTGGTTCAAAGAGAGTTACGATTCGACCTCGTCCATGCTGGGCAGCAGGCCCTTGGGCGTCTTGGGCGCCTCGGCTTCATAGCTGTAGGTATGGCTGAACGGCGTCATGACATCCAGGGCCTGTTCCAGAGTCGCGCCCTCGGCGAGCAGCTTCTCGATCTTGGCCCGCTCCTTCCACATGTCGCCCAGGGGGTCATGCTCCTTGTTCTTCACGGGCGCGACAACCTTCTCCCAGTCATACGGGTCGGCCTTGTCCTTGGACACGATCTCCCAATATTCACCGGGCTTGCGGACTCTTCCCGGATGCGGGGCCGTGGCTTCGTCCAGGATTTCGGAGAAACGGGTCAGGTCCTCGTCCCACAGGGCGATGACCGCCTCGGGCTTCTTGAGCACCTCTCCTTCCTTACAGCGATAGACCAGATATGAGCGAGACATGTTTTCCTCGTTTGCAAGTGGTTGTTGACAAAAAAAAATTCAGAGCCCCATGCGGACCAGGGCCATGGACACGGCCGGCTGGCTGTAGTCCATGCGCGTCACCCGCCCGCCGCTCAAGATTCCGATGATGCCCTGGGCGTAGCCGATGCGCGCATTGTCCGTCAGCCCGACCCGGCGCACGGCCGGGTCCAGCTCCAGCCCCTCCTCCACCACCAGGCGGGTCACCTCGTGCGGCAGTTCAAAGGCCGGTCCAAGGCCCAGATACATCTCCCGGCCGTCGAAAATGGCGCAGGCCGTCAGGTTCATGTAGCCGGTAGCGGTCTCGGGCACGGGGATGAGCCCCGACTCCAGGGCCACGGCCAAATCGCAGTCCGCAAAGGCCGCCCTGGCCCGGTTCTTGGCCCCCTGCAGGGTCTCGTCCAGGCCGAGGGGCTGGACCGGGACGCCCGAGTCCACAGCCACGGGCTGAAAATCGGCCTGCGGAAAACGGACGGTCATGACCGCGCGGATGGCTCCGAGCTTGACCGGATTGAGCGAGCCGACACGAATGATCACCATGCCTCCGGCGGAGTCGAGGATACTCTCGGGCTCAAAACGTGATGACCTGCCATCCCGCATCCAGATACGAACGCATGGACGGATGGCCGGACATGTCGCCGATGAGCGCGATGCCCGCGGCTTCGACCCCGGCGGCCACGCCCAGCTTGACGGAGCAGGCTTTGCACGCGCCCGCGAGCAGTCCCTTTTCCCGGACCTGGACAAAGAGGGCGGCCAGGGGATGTCCGGGTTTGACCAGTTCCGGAGCCAAGGCCACGGAAGCGCCTTCCATGACGATACTGGATTCATGGCCATGCGCGTGCAGATCCAGGGCATTCAAGAGCACGTGGATAAAGCACATGGGATCGCCATTGAACACGAAAAGAACTGTTTTCATGAGTCTCCTTAAAATTTGCGGATCAGGACCACTCCGGCGAAAAGCAGGACCGCGCCCAGAATCCGCCACAGGGAAATGGGCTGGGCCGGAATGCCCATCCAGCCGAAATGATCCATGACCAGGGACATGGCCATCTGTCCGGCGATGAGTAGGGCCATGACGCTCATGGTCCCCAGTCGCGGTACGGCCAGAATGGTCACGGTCACGAAAAAGGCGCCCATGGGCCCGGCCGTCCAGGCCCACCACGGCAGGCCCGCCACAACCTTGCCCGCCGGCCAGGGCAGGCGCATGGCCAGGCAGATCATCCCCAGCGCCAGCGTACCGGTCAAAAAGGAAAAAAACGAGGCCAGGTACGGGCTGCTCATCAACTGCGAAGTGACCGCGTTCACGGCCGGCTGGACCGGCATGAGACACCCGGCCAGCACTGTCAAGACGAGAATCAGTCCATCCATTGTTCCTCCAATACGTCCAGGGAATCGGCGATTGCCGCTCAATGAGGGCTTTGATACGGTATGCGTTCACGCTGATCAAGAAGCGTGGACAAAAACCGCTTTGCCAAGAGTCCGGAGGACACATGCTCGACATCCTGCGCAAACGCCGCAGCATCCGCCACTATACAGGCAAGGCTCTCGGGCCTGAAATTCTGGACCAGCTCAAGGAAGCCGTGCTGCGTGCGCCCTCGTCGCGCAGCCTCGACCCCTGGGAATTCGTCTTTGTCACGGACACGCATCTGCTCGGGGAATTGTCCGCCGCCAAAAATCATGGCGCCCATTTTCTGCGTGACGCGGCTCTCGGCGTGGTCGTGCTCGGAGACGAAACCAAGGCCGACACCTGGGTCGAGGATTGCGCCATCGCCTCCATCATCCTGCAGCTGGCCTGTCAGAGCCTGGGGCTCGGGAGCTGCTGGGTGCAGATCCGCCTGCGCGCCTTGGACGAATCCACCTCGGCCGAGGCCCGCGTGCGCGAGATTTTGCACATTCCCCCTCATCTGCGGGTTGAATCCATCATCAGCATCGGGTATCCGGCCAAATCCCTCAAGGGCCATGCCCGCGAAAACCTCAAGGATCACAAGATCAGGACCAACATCTACGCATGATCTCCACCACCGGCCCCATCCGCCACGATCGTTACCGCTTCTGCCCGGCCTGCGGAGCACCACTCGCGCCGCAAAACCTGCGCCCGGACGAGCCCGCGCGTCTGGTCTGCACGGCATGCACCGGCGTCGTCTATCTGGACCCCAAGGTCGTGGCCTGCGTCATCCTCGATATCGGCGGCAAGGTCCTGCTCATGCGCCGCAAACGCCAGGACGACACGGAAAAATGGCTCCTGCCCGGAGGGTACGTGGACGAAGGTGAACCCGTGGAACAGGCCGCGATGCGGGAAATCCGGGAAGAAGTGAACCTGGATATCACCCTGGACGGACTGGTCGGGGTTTATTCCTATGCCGGATGGCCCCCGGTCATCATCGTCTACAGTGCCCACCTGGACGAAGCCGAGCCCCGCGCCGGCGAGGAAGCCGAGGACCTGGCCCTCTTCGCGCCGGAGGACATTCCCTGGGACAAGCTCCCCTTTCCAAGCACCCGTGACGCCCTTCAAGCCTATATCCACGGCCGGACTTGCCAACCCATGCCCCTGTCCGTATGCATTCCGGCTGAAAACGCTTTGTAGACACCTCGCACCATTCAAGGACCATCATGGACACGCCATCCGCCCCATCCAATTTTTTGCGCTCCATCATCGAAGACGACCTCAAGAACGGCAAGAACGAGGGCCGGGTCTATACCCGTTTTCCCCCCGAGCCGAACGGGTTTCTGCACATCGGCCACGCCAAGTCCATCTGCCTCAATTTCGGGCTGGCCCGCGACTACGGCGGACGCTGCCACCTGCGCTTCGACGACACCAACCCGGGCAAGGAAGATCCGGTCTACGTAGCCTCCATCAAGGAAGACGTGCAGTGGCTCGGCTTTGACTGGGGGAAACACCTCTACCATGCCTCGGACTATTTCGAACGGCTGTACGCCTTCGCGGTGGAACTGATCACCAAGGGCAAGGCCTATGTCTGCTCCCTGTTTGCCGAGGACATGCGCCTGTACCGGGG
>CAXNFJ010000058.1:0-8714 GCA_964201165.1 Desulfomicrobium sp. | reverse complement strand
CGCTCTCGTTCGCACGGCTCTTGATGTACTCGGCCCGGGTCGCGGCCAGCTCGTGCTCCAGATGGTTGATCTCTTCCTGCAGGAAGCTGATCTGCTTCAAGGTCAGGTCGTTGTCGCTGGTTTTGGGGTCAAAGGTTTCACCCTTGGCCTGACTTGCGGCGTAGCTTTTGCCCAGAGTCAGCAACTCCTCGGCCAGCCGCTTTTCCATCTGTCGGATTTCCCAACGCCGAAACCCTTTGATGAAGACCCACTTGGTCTCGCTGGTGATCAGCTTGAATCCATTGACGACGGGTTTTAATGTATTCGTGAGCATTCACTCCCTCCGATGGTGTTGTCAGTTGTACTGGGGCTTGGTCGTGATGCGCATCCATTGCACATCGTGAGGCAGGGTCAAATCCAGATCACTGGTTTGCCAGTCACCACCGGGCTCCAGGGATTTGACCCGGAGCACGGCCTTGCCATCCCTGGGGGATGAAAAAGTGTATCGGTCGAAGAGCAGGTGGTCGGGAAAGGCCGGGGAGGCATAGGGCTTCTCGCACGTCAGGGTCCAGCCCTGCCGGCCGCCCAGGATGAGCACCTCTAGGTTTTCCGGAGCTTCCATATAGGACACATCGCCCTTCGGGAAATCGAAACGGATTCGACCATCCTTGGTGCCGCGCACCGACGTGTATTCCTGGCCAAGGACAGGTCCCATGTCGCCGGCGAGAAGACTGCTGATCTGCTTGGCGTTGAAGGGCACGGGAATCTGAAAGAGGGCCAGGCCGGCTTGGGCCTGGGAGTGATGGTAGGCCTTGTTTTCCGAAGGGATGTAGGCGGTCCAGAGTTCCGGTGTTTCCCGGATCATGGCCACGGATGCGCCCGTGCCCGAGGACAGGTCCAGGCGAATGAGCGAGGCGGAGTATCCCCAGAGTTGGCCCACCATCCGGCCGGTGCGGTCCTTGGTCTCCACTTGCAGGGAAAAGCGGGCCGTGATGCGATCCGCGGCGGATGAGCGGGGATGCAGGGTGGACCAGATGCGTGAGACCGCAGCCGGGTCCTGGATCGGGATTTGTGGAGCGCAACCAGCCAGGGCCGCGAGCAGAATGAGCAAAGCGAGGCTTTTCATCGCACCCGTCCCAGAGCATTCAGCTTGATCCGCACCGCGTCGGCGTTTTCCCCATCATTTTCCAGTGACTTGCCGTAGCCCTTGCGAGCGTCGGGCAAAAGATTCAGCGAACTGGCAATGTCGCCGTAATGTTCCCAGATGACCGGGTCCGTGTCCACGAGCTTAACCGCGCGCTTGATTTCCTGCCAGGCAAGTCTCTTTTTGCCCTGCTTGAAATAGACCCAGGCCAGGGAGTCGAGAAAATACCCATTGTCCGGTTTGACCTTGATGGCGTTTTGAACCAGCACTTCGGCCCTTTCCAGATCCTGTCCCTTCTCAGCCAGGCTGTAGCCCAGGAAGTTAAGGGAATCGGCGTGCTCGGGATCCTTGGCAATAACCTTTTCCATCATGATCATGGCCTGGTCCCGGTGCTCCATTTGGTCGTAGACCAGACCCAGGCGGTACAGGATGGTCGTGCTTTCAGGCCAGAGGTTCGCAGCCGTGAGCAGCACGTCCAGGGCTTGGGGGTATTCGTTTTTGCGTTCGTGGATTTCCGCCAGGATGATCCGGAATTCGGGCTGCTTGGGGAAAAGGTCCATGGCGGAAAGGCAGAGCTGCCGGGCAGCGTCCTGTTCACCCTTTTGGTAGAGGAGGTGAATGCGAAAGACGAGGCTGCGCTCGTGGTGCGGGTGGCTGACCGGGATGGATTCCAGATAGGCCAGGGCCTTGTCCGGATTGTCGCGGCCTTCGTATTCCAGAACCGCCAGATAAAAAAGGGCGTTCGCGGGGATCGGATTTTCCTGTGCCAGAGGATCAAGGAGCTCCGCGGCATGGTCGTAAAAATCCTGGTTCAGGAAGAGATTGGCCGTTTCCAGGATCAGCGCCTGATTCTCCTCGTTCTGCCGCACATAGGATAGGGCTTTGTCAGGATTGTTGAGCTTGAGGTTCAGGTCCACGAGGCGAAAGATTATTTGCTGGTTTTCCACCCCGAAATCAAGAAGTTGGGAAAAGACCCGTTCGGCGTCGATATAATTTTTCTGGGCCTCGTAGGTCAGCCCGAGTTCGATCCAGGCATCGTAGTATTCGGGGTCGGCAATTACGGCCTGTTGGTAGGCGGCGATGGCCTTGTCATAGAGTCCAAGGCCGAAATACCCTTTGCCGAGCAGGAAGTTCGTGGTTGGGGTGGCTTCTTTTTCAGGAATCGCGGCCAGCCTGTCCACGGCCTCCCCGAATTGTCCCTGTTCCATGCGGTACAGCGCCGCCTCGTGGGCCAGCTCAATCAGCTCCGGGCGTTTTTTGCGATACTCGTCCAAGGTCTGCACCGCATCGTCGAAACGTCCCTGGGCCGCATAGGTCTTGGCCAGGGTGCTGAGCAGGATTTCCGAATCCGGATAACGTTCCAGACCCTGATTGAGGATCAGCAGCGCGTCCGAAAGGCGGGACGTGCGCCAGTACAGATTGCCCAGTTCCAGATAGAGTTCGGGCGTGGGTTCGATGGCAATGGCCTTCTCCAGGGCCTGGGCCGCCTGGTCGGGTTTTTGTTCCTGCACCAGTTCACGGTAGGCGAGATAGGAATAAATAGCTTCGGCCTCGGCAGACGCGGGCGCCTTGGGAGGGGAGGTCGCGAGCGTTGGCTGAGGCGCCTGCTGGGCGGCACAACCGAGAAAAGTCGCGAGAACGGCGGGGAGAATGAGACAGAAAGCACGCGTGCTGATCATGGAATAATGTGTCCAGAACAGTCATTTTTTCTGCAAAATGCCTGAATTATGTGATAAATTTTCTTTCCCATGATGAGCCCCAATTCTATGAATTCCGGGCCATAGATTTTGCCCGCGGATGTACGGAAGGTATTCTGCACGGAGGAGACCATGTCAAGTCCAGCCGGAAATTTATCCAGAATTTCTTGCAGGGTCCACTCCTGATAATTGCAAATTTCCCACAGGGTGGTGATGAAATTGTCCGGGCCCCATCGAAACTTGTCCGCGTCGTACAGTGCGTCGGCCAGGAGCTGGGTTCCGGAGTGCTCGAACTCGACCGGCGGAGAAAAGGCCTCGTGGCAGCGTACTGCGGCCGCGATCATGTGTTTTTCCTCGTCGAGCAGCGGGTAGTCCTGCAGAATGAGCAGGGAAAGTTCCGCCCCGCGCGCGGCATGTTCGCCTTCCAGGCGGCATGTGTCGTGCAAAAGGCCCGCGAGCATGGCCAACATGCCGAGCCGTCTGGCCCGATCCAGGCCAAGCGCTCCGGCTTCGCCCAGGATCAGGGCGCTGCCCTCGATGGCAACTTTTTTCGAGTGCTCGATGCCGTGGCCGAACTCGTCGTTCAGAAAGGGCAGGACGTCCTCACGGCAGCGCATGATCATGGGATGGGAGAAGAACGTGTCTCTGGCGGAGGCCAACTCCGCGCCCATGGCGGTATAGAAGCTGGGTAGGGACTCGGGGGTGACCGACGAGCTTTCCTGCTTGAGGCGACGTAGAATCTTATTCTTCATGTTCGATCCATTCAGCGGAAAAATCTTGGATGGAGCTGGTCATCTGGGCCTTTATCTTTTGCAGCAGGCGTGCCTCGATCTGGCGCACACGCTCCCGGGTGATTCCGTACTTGTCCCCGATTTCGCGCAGGGTGATGGGCGTGTCGGCCAAGAGACGCTGCTCCAGGATGTCGAGTTCCTTTTCATTCAATCCGGACCGGATTGCCTCTATATTGTCATGAATGAGCACGCTGATTTCATCGGCGGCCATCTGTTCCTCGATCCCGGCTTCCAGGGCCGGGATGAAGTCCATGGGCGTGAAACTGGAGTCGTCACCGATCTTCATGTCCAAAGAGACATCGTGCTGCCCCAGGCGCTGTCCCATTTCCACGATATCGGCCTCGGAAACCTGCAGGTTCTTGGACAGGGCGGCCGTGCTCGGATCAAAACCTTGGGCCTGCAAGCGCTGGCGTTCCTTGCCCAGGTTGTAGAACAGCTTGCGCTGGGCCTGGGTCGTACCGATCTTGACCATGCGCCAATTGTCCATAATGAATTTCAGGATGTAGGCCTTGATCCAGAACGAGGCGTAGTAGGAAAACTTGATGCCCTTGTCCGGGTCGAATTTCTGGACCGCCTTCATCAGTCCCACGTTGCCTTCCTGAATCAGGTCGAGGACGTTCTTCATCCAGCGTCGCTGGAAATCCATGGCGATCTTGACCACCAGTCGCAGGTTGGAGGTGATGAGGATGAAGGCGGCCTGCTCTTCTTTTTCGTCCCGGTAGCGTCTGGCCAGATCAAATTCTTCGTCAAGTTCCAAGGGTCTGAATTTTTTGATTTCCTGCAGGTAGATATGCAGCGGGTCAAGGGTGGCGACTTCCCGCTTCGGGACAGTGGCAAGGACCAGAGGGCCCAGTTCTTCCGTATCGAGGCCATCCGGTAGGATATCGATCACTTCCGGATCAATTTCCTCGTCCTCCTCCGGCAGGGGGGCTTCGAAGTCTTCGTCCAGGGAGTCATCTTCTGGTGGTTCATTGAGATTCATGATGGTGCGTGTCTGGCCGTGATCCTTGGGCGTCACGTTCTGCAAAAGTGGAAAAAGGGTATCCGGGCCATGCCGAGCGAAAGAGCCTCAGATGAATCATTCCGCAATTTCGGAGTTTTCCACCATAGAGTTTTTGTTTGTCCTTTTCAATGATTTTCAGTAGGGCACTTCGTTCACCGGAGTGGAGATTTTTGAATAACGTGAGGTGTTGCAATGCGCGATTTTCGCCGTGCCCTCAAGGGCGGAAACGTTCTTATTTTTGATGGCGCGATGGGCAGCCTGCTGCAGCGCCGCGGGCTTCAGGCCGGGCAATCCCCCGAAGAGTTCGGGATGCTCCAGCCGGACGTTGTTGCGGCCATTCATGCCGAATACGCCCGGTCCGGCGCCGATGTGGTCACCACCAACACCTTCGGAGCAACCCGCTACAAGCTGCCCCGTGGCCTGGACGTGTTCAGTGTCACTGAAGCCATGACCCGCGCCGCGCGTCAAGCCGTGGGGGATCAGGTTTTCGTGGCCGGTAGCATCGGCCCCACGGGAAAAATGATAGAGCCCTTGGGCGATATTTCCTTTCGCGGGCTGGTCGACGTTTTCAAGGAGCAGATTCGCGGCCTGGTCGCGGGCGGTGCGGACCTGATCCTGGGCGAGACGCATTTCGACCTGGCCGAGGCCCGGGCTGTGGTCGTGGCCGTGCGGGAAGTCTGCGACCTCCCTGTCGGCATCAGCATGACCTTCGAGGGCGGCGTCAGCCTGACCGGGACCACGCCTGAAGTCTTTGCCCAGACCATGGAAAACATGGGTGTGGACCTGATCGGCTCCAACTGTAGCGCCGGCCCCGAAGAATTGATCCAGGTCGCCAGAGCCATGCTGCGCGTGTGCGAGGTTCCCGTGCTCATCGAGCCTAACGCGGGCCTGCCCGAGCTGGTGAACGGGGCCACTGTGTTCCGCCTGGCGCCGGATCCCTTCGCGACCACGGTTTCAACCCTGGCCACCGAAGGCGTGTCCTGTCTGGGCGGTTGTTGCGGAACCACGCCGGATCATATCCGAGCCTTGAATGCCCTGTGCGCCGGCACCACGGTGCAGCGTTCCAGCCTTGCCAACCGGCCCTGCCTGACCGTCACGTCCCGCTCCAGGGCCGTGGAGTTCGGCTTTGACCGCCCGTGCCGCATCATCGGCGAGCGGATCAATCCCACGGGCAAGGCGGAGTTGACTGCCGAACTGCAACGTTTCGAAACCCGTCAGGTCATGACCTTCGCCGAGGAGCAGGTCGAACGCGGGGCCGATCTTTTGGACGTCAATGTCGGCGCGCCCATGGTCGAAGAGGCGCGCATGCTGCCCCTGGCCGTGCGCGCCCTGACCAGCGCCCATTCCATCCCCCTGTGCCTGGATTCCAGCGATGTTTCGGCCATTCGGGCCGGCCTTGAGGCCTATCCCGGCTCGGCCCTGGTCAATTCCATCAGCGGCGAAGAGGACCGGATGGACGTTCTGGGCCCCTTGTGCCGTGATTACGGGGCCCCGTTCATCCTCCTGCCTCTGAAAGGCCGCAAGCTGCCGGTCACGGCGGCCGAGCGCCTGGCCATCATCGAGGAGCTGCTGCGCAAGGCCGAGGACCTGCGCATCCCCAGGCGTCTTATTCTGATCGACACCTTGGCGCTGACCGTGTCTTCCAAGCCCGAAGCGGCCAAGGCCTGCCTGGAAGTCATCCGCCACTGCCGCGAGCGCTGGGGGCTGGGTTCGACCATGGGCTTGTCCAATATTTCCTTTGGATTGCCGGCCAGGGACTTGATCAATTCAACCTTCCTGGCCATGGCCATGGGCGTGGGCATGACCTCGTTCATCGCCAACCCCAATGCCGTCCGCCTGCGGGAGAGTCTGGCCGCGGCGGAAGTTCTCCTGGGCCGCGATCAGCACGCCTCGGGTTTTATCGCCACGTATGCCGGATGGACTGCCGGCAGCCCTTTGGCAACGGTCGCCACGGGCAAGGTGGAGGAAGAGGGCTCTCCCGTGGCCCTGGCCGTGCTCAAGGGGCAGAAGGACCGCATTGTCGATCTTCTGCGCGAGCGCATCGCGGCCGGCGAAGATCCCTTTGTCCTGGTGGATGGGGAGATGATTCCGGCCATTGCCAAGGTGGGGGAAAAGTACGAGAGGAAGGAATATTTTCTGCCGCAGCTCCTGCTCTGCGCCGAAACGATGCAGATCGGTTTCGAGTCCATCAAGCACCTGCTCGTGCGCGAGGGGCAGGAGGTCAAGGCCACCATCGTCATGGCCACAGTGGAAGGCGATATTCATGACATCGGCAAAAACATCGTTTGTCTGATGCTCAGGAATTTCGGCTACACCGTTGTCGATTTGGGCAAGGACGTGGCTGCCGCAGACATTGTCGCGGCGGCCGTGAGCCACCAGGCATCGGTCATAGGGCTCTCCGCCCTCATGACCACGACCATGGTCCGCATGGAAGACACCGTGCGCCTGGTGCGTGAACAGGGATTGCCCTGCCGGGTCATGATCGGCGGTGCGGTGGTCAGCCAGTCGTATGCCGATCTGATCGGTGCCCACGGCTATGCCGACGACGCGGTGGCGGCGGTGCGGGTGGCCACACGGTTGTGCGCCGAGGTCCGGTCGGCCTGATTTCAAGCATCAGTAGGAACAAACATGGATAAATTCGTACTTAGAAAGGCGACCATCGCCGACGTCAAGTCTATTCACCGGTTGCTCATGGACTGCGCCACCAAGCGCCTGCTTCTGCCCCGGTCCTTCAATGAACTGTATTCCCATCTGCGGGATTTCATTGTGGCCGAGGACAAGGACACAGGCGAGGTGGTGGGATGCTGCGCCCTGACCATCACCTGGGAGGCCTTGGCCGAGGTTCGCTCCCTGGTGGTGGCGGAGAGCGCCCAGGGTCAGGGGTTGGGCCGCAGGCTGGTTGAATTTTGCGTCAGCGATGCTCTGACTTTTGGTGTTTACAAGGTTTTTGCTCTGACCTATCAGGTTGACTTTTTTCAGAAACTGGGATTTTCGGAAGTAAGCAAGGATGTCCTGCCACAGAAGGTCTGGGCCGATTGCCTGAAATGCCCTCAGTTTCCTGAATGTGATGAAGTCGCCATGATGATTGAATTATAAAGTGCCATGAAGACGATATCGCCGGGAGAGCGCATGAAATTTGTCCAGCTTTTTGATCGTTCACAGATAGAGGCCCGAGCCCGGGATTTGGGCCAGGAAATTTCCAAGCATTATGGAAACGAACCTTTGGTGTGTGTGTGCGTGCTCAAAGGCGCCTATGCTTTCTTTACCGACCTGATGCGCAATCTGACCATCCATCCGAGCATGGATTTTGTCAGGCTTTCCAGTTATTCGGATCAGACTTCCCGGCAATCGCGCATGGTCTTTTCCAAGGACATGGAGATCGACATCAAGGACAAGCATGTTCTGGTGGTCGAAGACATTGTCGATACGGGTCATTCCATGAAATTTCTGACCAAGGTCCTGGAAGCGCGCAGTCCCAAATCCATCAAGATTGCCGCCATGATCGACAAGACAGAGCGGCGCGAGGTGGATATCGTGGTCGATTTCGTTGGTTTTCCGCTGGATAAAGGCTATATCGTCGGCTATGGTCTTGACTATGCTGAGCAATACAGAGAACTAGACGGCATCTACGACCTCAAATTCTCGGAAGCATAATCGTACGCAGTTAGACTGAACTTTTTCAAGGAAAGGCCATGCTCGTTCAATGCCCTGAGTGCACCACCAAATTCAATCTGGATGAAAGCAAGATCGGCCACGACGGCAGCAAAGTCCGTTGTTCACGCTGCAAAAACGTGTTCACCGTCTTCCGGCCCATGCCCGTCGAAACGGAAAAACCCGTACAGTCCGAAGTGCGCCCGGCATCCGCGCCGGCAGTGGACAATTCCTTTGAAGACGAGCTGTCGGCCATGTTCGAAGACCAAAGGGACAAGTCCGCTGCCAAGCCGGTTGTTGTGGACGAATCCTTGGATGACGATCTGGAGGCCTTGTTCAAAGATCAAAAGATCACGCCGGCGCCGAGGCCTTCCAGAGAAGACTCTTTTGACGACGAACTGACGACCCTTCTGAATGAAAAAAAGGGACCCGCAACGAAGTCTTCGGCC
>CAXNFJ010000057.1:0-8779 GCA_964201165.1 Desulfomicrobium sp. | reverse complement strand
TCTTCCAGGATATGGGAAAAGTGCTGCTCGAAGATGAAACCCTTGGACTGGATGCTCGGACCGAAGACGATGGTCCCGAATTCGTCCTGGACCAGAAGCACGACGACCAGTCCTTCGCCGCCCAGGATCTGGCGTTCCTTGAGCACGCTCTGGCCCACGTCGCCCACGCCCTTGCCGTCGACCATGATGGACTCGGCGTAGACGGCTTCTTCGAGGCGGATGCCCGTGGGGAAGAGGGTCACGGGCTGTCCGTTTTCCAGAATCAGCGCCCGTTCCGGAGCGATCCCCCGGGATACGGCCAGTTCGGCGTGCTTGAACAGGTGGCGGTATTCGCCGTGCACGGGCACGAAAAATTTGGGCTTGACCGTGTCGAGCATGATTTTCAGTTCTTCCTGATGGGCATGGCCCGAGGCATGGATGGCCTGCACCTTTTCGTACAGCACGCTTGCGCCGTGGCGGTAGAGGTCGTTGATGACACGGGTGATGGCTCTGGTGTTGCCCGGAATGAAGCGCGAGGACATGATGACCGTGTCCCCCTTATGGATGTTGATCTGGCGGTGCTCGCTTCTGGCCACGCGGCTTAAGGCCGAGAGAGGTTCGCCTTGGGAGCCGGTCAGCAGAATGACGATCTGGTGGTCATCCAGGTACGCCAATTCTTCCATGTCGCAGGAATTCTCGCGGTTGAAGCGCAAATGCCCAAGGTCCTTGGCCACGTCGATGTTGGTCACCAGGCTGCGACCCGTGAACGCGACCTTGCGGCCGTGCTTGGCCGCCAGATCGAAAATTTCCTGCATGCGCTGGATGTGCGTGGCGAAAAGGGTGACCAGAATGCGTCCCTTGGCCCCGGCGAAGATTTCGTCCAGGCTGGTCAGAATTTCCCGTTCCGTGAGCGAGAATCCTTCGCGCTCCACATTGGTGGAGTCGGACAGCATGAGCAGAACCCCGTCCCTGGAAAAGTCCGCGAAGGCTTCCAGATCCGTGGCGTGTCCGTCCAGCGGGTTGCGATCGATCTTGAAATCTCCGGTGTGCACGACGCGGCCGGCCGGAGTTTCGATGCCGAGGCCGAAGCCTTCGATGATGCTGTGGCAGACGGGCATGAAGGTCACAGCGAACTCACCCAGTTGGACGCGCTCCCGTGCGCGCACCGGGCGTAGGTCGACATGGGATTCCAGATTGCGTTCCTGCAGGCGCTTCAGGGCCAGGCGCAAGGTGAATTCCGAACCATAGAGGGATACCTGCGGCAGGTAGGGGATGAGCCAGGCCAGGGCCCCGATATGATCCTCATGCCCGTGGGTCAGGATGATGCCCTTGAGCTTGTGCTTGCGGCTGACAATGAAATCCATGCGCGGGATGACGACATCCACACCATAGAGAATGACGTCCGGAAACATGAGCCCGCAGTCCACCAGGATCATGCTCTGCTCGGTCTCCAGGGCCATGCAGTTCATGCCTATTTCTCCCAGACCGCCGAGTGGGGTCAGGGTTACGTGTGATTCGGGCATTGTGGGAGCTCCGATATGTTGAGGTGCAGTGCGTAATCTCAGGGAAAGTAAGGGAAGTGGAGGCCAAGGACAAGGCCAAAAAAAGGCCGCCCGAGGCGGCCTTTACTGACAGGGGCGCCAGCTTAGTCCTCTTCTTTCCTGCTGTCGGCGATGACCTGCTCGGCCACGTTCGGCGGACATTCCTCATAATGGGCGAATTCCATGGTGAAGGTGCCCTGACCCCCGGTCATGGAGCGCAGGTCTGGGGCATACTTCATCATTTCGGCCATGGGCACATGGGCTTTGACCTCGGTCACGCCACCGATGGAGTCCGAGCCGAGGACCCGCCCGCGACGGCTGGACAGGTCGCCGATGACGTCACCCATGAATTCGTCGGGTATGAAGACGGAGGCGAGCATGATGGGCTCAAGCAGGATGGGGTTGCACATCTCCACGGCTTTTTTGAAGGCCAGGGAACCGGCGATCTTGAAGGCCATTTCCGAGGAATCGACGTTGTGATAGGAGCCGTCGTACACGGCCACCTTGAAGTCGACCATGGGGTATCCGGCCAAAAAGCCCCGCGCCGCGGCTTCCTGGACGCCCTTGTCCACAGCCGGGATGTAGTTGCGGGGGATGGAGCCGCCCACGATCTCGTCCAGAAACTGGTAGCCCGCGCTGCGCGCGTTGGGCTCCATGCGGATCCAGCAATCACCGAACTGGCCACGGCCGCCGGACTGTTTTTTGTGGCGTCCCTGAACCTGGGCCTTGCCCTTGATGGTCTCCCGGTAGGGAATTTTGGGGGTTTTCAGGACGATGCTGGTCTTGTAGCGGCGTTTGACCTTTTCCACGGCCAGTTCGATGTGCAGCTGCCCCATACCCGTCAGGAGCATGTCGCCCGTTTCGTCGTTGCGGACCAGATGGAGGTTGATGTCCTCTTCCAGGAGCTTCTGGACCGCCGCGAAAACCTTGTCCTCTTCGCCCTTTTCCTCGGCGGCCAGGGCGTAGGAGATGATCGAAGGGCTCAGCTTCGGCTTGGGCAGGATAAAGGGGGCTTTTTCCGTGCACAAGGTGTCGCCGGTGGCGGTGTTTTTGAGTTTGGCCACGGCCACGATGGCTCCGGGGCCGAGCTCCTGCTTGCAGGGGTTTTGTTTTTTGCCTTCGAGGAACAGGATCTGGCCGATTTTTTCCTTCTCGTCCTTGGTTGCGTTGAGGACGGAGGCGTCAGGGGCCAGCACGCCCGAGAGCACGCGCAGGACCGAAAGCTGTCCGGCAAAGGGGTCGGCGATGGTCTTGAAGACAAAAGCCGCAAAAGGCGCGTCCGGGTCGGATGGCCGCTCGTTGCCATCAGCGTCCAGCCAGGGCTTGTGTTCCATGGGGGAGGTCATGATGTTCTGCATGGTATCCAAGAGCGGGACACCGCCCTTGTTTTGCATGGCCGCCCCGGCGCAGACCGGAACCAGGGTGCGGCTCAGGACGCCGGCGCGCAGGCCGGCGAGCATTTCCTCATCCGTCAGGGAGCCTTCGTCCAAATATTTTTCCATCAGCTCTTCGCTGCTTTCCGCGATGTTCTCGACGGCGATCTCGCGGGCCATCGTGACCTCGTCGATCAGCTCTTCAGGCATGTCGATGGGCTTGAGTTCCCCCTTTTCATCGAAGGTGTAGGCTTTTTCGGCCAGAATATCGACGATGCCCTTGAAATTCGATTCACTGCCGATGGGCAGGAACAAGAGGACGGGCTTGATGCCGAGCTTGTCGGACAGACCCTGGTAGGCGAGTTGAAAATTGGCGCGCTCCCGGTCCATCTTGTTGATGAAGACCATGGCCGGGAGGTCGGCTTTGGTCACTTCGGACCAGATTTTTCTGGTCAGGGGCTTGACCCCGTCGATGGCGTCGATGACCAGGACGGCGTTGTCGGCGGCTTGCAGGAGATAGGGGAGGTCGCCGATGAAGTTGTTGTCACCGGGAGTGTCGATCAGGAAATTCGGATTTTTCTTCCAGGCGAACTGGGCAAATCCGGGCTGAATGCTGCCTCTGCGTTTGATTTCTTCGGGCTCGTAGTCGAGCGTTGTGGAGCCTTCGTCAATTTTTCCCAGCCTTGAGATGGAACCGGAAGTAAACAGCAGCATTTCCGCCACCGATGTCTTTCCGGTTCCGCCATGCCCTATCAGGGCAAAAGTCCTCTGTTTTTGAAGTTGATCCTGCATACAGCCCCCTTATGCAAAGTATTACGCAACCATACGGCTACAGGGTATAAGATCGTCCCGCTCGTTCAGATCGAACGGCGGGAATTCGCTTGCAAAAGAGAAGAAATTGAATGAAAGTCCCATGCTCGCCAGTCTGGGGACTTTATAAACCTCCTGCTATCCTGAACTTTTTTCAAGAATTCCCCTATAGGGAGGGGCCTTGGAAGTTGTCAAGAGCAACTGGATTTTAATCAGCTCGTAATTCTTCAAAATCGTTGAGAGAAAACCATGACCACGCTCGTCACCCAGCCCCGAGAAACGGCCACCGCGCGGCTTCTGCACTGCATCGCGAATGACATCGATGCCAGCGGAAGCTGGCTTTTTTGGTCCGGTCCTCCTTCCCCGGCCTTGCGCCGTAGCCTGGAATGCCACGGACAGCTTGTTCCCGTGCTGGTCGACGCCAGTGGGGCGCGGCCCACGCTCGTGGCCGGCGCGGCCCGGGTGGCCGCCTTGGCGGAACTTGGGCGTGAGGTGCTGTGTCTGGATATCGGGGCGCTGGACGACCGGGCCAGGGGGTTGGCTTACGTGCAGTCCAATGTCGGCCGGGAGCTGTCCGACGGACAGGTCGTGGCGGCCATGCGCTATTTTGAGTCCCTGCCCGGCCTGGACCAGGCGCCCGTGCTGGAGAGTCTGGGGCTTGAGCCGCGTTCCAAGCGTCTGCGTTTGCTCCGGTCCTGGCTGACCCTGCCCGGGCACTGGGATCTTCTGCTTGGTTCGGGAGCCGTCCCTCTTGCCTGCGCGGAGCTGCTCGAAGCGTTTGCTCCCGGAGATCTCACCGTGCTTGAGCCGCTCTTTGCCACCCTGTCCTGGTCGCGGGGGAACGCGGTCAATGTGCTGACCTGGATTCGGGAGATCTGCCTCCGGGACGGGGGCTGCGCCGCGGCGGTTCTGGATGGTATGGGGGTGGAGGACATCCTGGCGGCGGGGCTTTCGCCCAAGGACGCCATGAGCCGGATCACACAGGAGGTGCGGCTGCGACGCTATCCCCGTTTGTCGGGCATGGAACGGGATTTTACGGACCTTGCCCGCAAGGTTGTGGCGGGAACCCGCTGGCGGCTGGCGCAGCCGGACCTGTTCGAGAGCGATGCCGTGGAGCTCTGCGTGCGCCTGTCGAGTCCTGCCGAACTGCGCGCGGCCAGCGAGGAGCTGGGTCGGATAGCGGACCGGGAAGACCTGGCGGCCCTTTTTCCCGTGGGGCTCAAATGAACGCCTTGCCTGCCTATCTGCGCGGAATCAGCCGGGTGGTGGTCGATGCGGCCGTGGCCGATTCGCCCGTGGCCCGGCGCGTGCGTGAGCGACTGCCCCATCTGACACCGGAAGTGCTGGCCGAGGGTCAGGTCCTGTCTTCGGGGCTGGCACGCGAAGACATCCTGTATCTCAAACGGTATAGGGGTCGTTTTTTGCGTCATTGCCCCGGTACGAGCCACTACCGCTGCTGCGGCTACCAGATCATCCACATCGGCGAGAATTGTCCCCTGCGCTGCTCCTACTGCATTCTGCAGGCCTATTTTCAGGACCGGGTGCTCAAGGTCTGGGCCAATCAGGACGAGCTGTGGCGAGAATTGGACGAGGCCTTCGGCGCCCATCCGGGCCGCCGCTACCGGGTCGGGACCGGGGAATTCACCGATTCTTTGGTGCTGGAGGCCCTGACCGGATTCAGCCGGGATTTGATCGCATTTCTGGGGCGCTATCCGCAGGTCTGCCTGGAGCTCAAGTCCAAGGTCGTCGATCTGTCCTGGATGGATGCCGTGCGCGATCCGTCCAGGGTTCTGCCGGCCTGGTCCATGAACGCGCCGGCCATTGCCGAAGCCGAGGAACAGGGCGAATGCGCGAGTCTGGAGGAGCGTCTGGTCGCGGCCCGGACCTGCGCGCGGGCGGGCTTCCGAGTCTGTCTGCATTTTGATCCGATGATTCATTTTCCAGGCTGGCAAGAGGGATACGCCCGCACTGCGGAGATGATCTTCGACCATCTGCGGCCTGCGGACATCGCCTATGTGAGCATGGGCTCCTTTCGGCACATGCCGGACCTCAAGCGTTGCATCAGCGAGAATTTTCCCGGATCATCATACATTTATGGAGAGTTCATCACCGGACTGGACGGCAAGCAGCGTCTGCTGCGCCCCCTTCGGGTCGAGCAGTTCCGCTTTCTGGCCGATGCCTTGCGCCGGGGCGGGCTTGATCGGCAGCTCTATCTGTGCATGGAGTCGGACGAGGTCTGGCAGGCAGTGCTGGGGCGCACGCCTTCGGACCTGGACGGGATGTACAGGCATCTCATGGCCCAGGCCTTTGGCGAAGGAGAAACGTAAGGTGCGGACGTGCGGGTTATTCGGCCTTGGGCTGTGTCTTCATGATCCCGCCGAGGTCCAGGTTCATGTTCTTGATGCAGCTGTCCTTCAAGTGACAGCGTTCGCATCCGTAGCGATGCGGATAGGGCGTGATGGTCGAATATTTGCGGTTCAGGGCGCCTGATTCCTGCATATCCAGACCGATCTTTTCCAGGGTGCGGCGAAGGGGCTTGGTCGGTTCGGGCACCGGAGCGCACTCTTTTTCCCCCAATTCGGGCATCAGCCCCTTCAAGGTGCCCATGATCATGGTCTGGGCGATGGCCTCATGCTTGAATCCTTCGGACGGGGACGCCTTCCAGATCTCATCGACCTGATCCTCCACGTCGTCCTCCAGAAAAATCACGACATGTTCCTTGCGGTCGCCGAGTTTGTAGATCTTGAGATGAGGAAGCCACTTATCCCAGGTGTCAAGCACGGCCATCATTTCCTGCGGTCCGAGTTCGTCGATCTGGGACAGAAAAAGAAATGTGGAAAAGTCGAATTCCGGCTGTATGGCCAGTTCGGTGATGGACAGAGTCTTCATGGGTGCAAACCTGTGGGCTAGGGTGCCAGGGAAGCCGGACGGCGGGGCCTTGGTGTGGGTTGCTCCTTGATATACTTGGGGGGGAAACTCAAGGGTTTTCTCTCCCCTAGAGATGCTTGGCCGCCCACAGGGAGGCTTGCAGGCGGTTGGGCACGCCGATTTTTTTGTAGATGTTGTAGATGTGCGACTTGATCGTGTTCAGGCTTAGAAAAAGCTTGTTCGCCATATCCTTGTTGGTGGCGCCCGCGGCCAGCATGAGCAGGATCTCCTTTTCGCGCAGGCTCAGCTCGCCCGGATCCTCGTCCGCTGCCGGCGATTCCAGGGGTCGTTGCTGCTTGCCCAGCAGGAACGCGGACATGGCTTCCCGGGAAAACCAAAGCTCGTTGTCCAGCATGGCGCTGATGCCCTTGACCATGAGCTTGAAGGGGGCGTTGCGGTAGAAGATGCCGCGGATTCCGGCATTGATGGCCTCAAGCTCCAGGGACCGGTCTTCGGGGACATTGAAAAGAGCCACCGATGTGGCCATGAATGGCGATTCCTCGCCGCTGGCTTCCTGCAGGAGTTCCTGCATGGACATGCCGGTGCAGTCCAGGAGGGTGAGGTCCGGCCGCGCCGTCTCCAGAATTTTGGGCAGAGATGGGGAATGGCTGCAGTTCACGCCCGTTTCCTGGCTGAGCCTGGCCGCCAGGAGGTCATTGAGGAGAGGGTCCTCGCCGACGAGACCGATCATGGCCGGTCCGGCTTTGTGCGTTATGCCGGATGAGTTGACCTTGATTGAGGTGACCTGCTCCGGGTCAAAGGCTATGGCCATGCCGTTTGTTTCCGTTCGGATGACAGTGCCGTCAACCCTGAATCGGGGGTGCAGGAGGCCGGATTTCTTGCTGCCGAAATCCAGGGAGATGTTCAGAGTTACGGTCGTGCCGACGGGGTAGGTCTTGCCGGTTTCGAAAAAAACTCCGCTGGCGGAGATGTTTGCCGTGGGCAGGATCTGGTCGGAGTAGTCGTGCATGATCGCGCTCACTTTCGAGGGAATGCTCAAGGAAAAACGTTCAAGTCTTCGGCGGTTGTCACTCTTGGACGAAATGCTGTCATGATTCATGGTTGTCTCCGTGGCGAATGACATATCAGCCGGATGCCGTTGGGTCTGAACTGGAGAGATTTTGCGGCAGCAAATTGTTCTTCTTGAGATAAATCAAAAATTTTTTGGCTATTTCCAAGTCCTTGTTGAGGCTCAAGGCCATGCGCAGATGCTCGATCGTTTTCTGGATGTCCGCCTTGGCAAAGCAGGCCCGAGCCATGTTGTAATGCAGGTTCTCATCGTTCGGGGACAGTTCCAGAGCCTTGGCGTAATACTCCGTGGCCTGGTCGTACATTTCGTTCTTGCGCAGATTGATGCCGAACTCGTTGAAGAGATGCTTGTGTTCGGTGTCAAAGGTCGATTCCATCTTGATCAGCCGCTGAAAGATGTTGTCGGCCTTGCTTGTCTCTCCCCGCTCCAGATAGGTCAGCCCCAGGCCGAAATTGGCACGGATGTTTTCTTCGTCAACGCGCAGGGCGTTGCCGAACTCAAATTCCGCGCTGAACGATTCCCCGTTGATCCGATGCCGTTCAGCCTTCGCGATGGTCTGATTCAGCTTGCGGATGTTGGGGTAAACCTTGCTCGAATAGAACTCCGGCTCCGGAGCGTACTGCTCCAGAAATTGTTCTTTGGGGATCTCCTGCTTGGGGCCGGAGGGCACGTAATTCGGATTCAGCGGCTGAATCCAAATACGTCCCTCTTCGTCTTCTTCGGCAAACCAGTACATGGTCTGCGTGGTCTTGCGCAGCGTTGCGCCTGCTCCGACCTTCGCGATTTTTTCGCAGGAGAAAACGCCCTTGATCCGAGCGCGTAGATTTTCCGTTTCCGACATGGGTGTCCCCTGCAGAAATTATTCTGTTGCCCCCAGATACATCCGCGCTGCATGTACGGGATTGTCCGCCCGGGTTATGGGTCTGCCGACAACGAGAAAATTGCTTCCGTCGCGGGCGGCCTGGGCCGGAGTGCATATCCGGGTTTGGTCCCCCGCGTCCGCATCTGGCAGACGAATGCCGGGAGTCAGGAGCTGAAAAGATGCTCCACATGTCTCTCGTATAACACGAACTTCTTTGCCTGAACAGACCACCCCGTCCAGTTTCCAGTTTTGGGCC
>CAXNFJ010000056.1:0-8844 GCA_964201165.1 Desulfomicrobium sp. | reverse complement strand
CTTGCTTAAGGCCTGCACCGACGCGACGTGTTCGCGCTCGACGATGACCGCGTCCACGCCGGATTCCAGAGCCAGGGTGATCTCGCCCTTGTCGAAGGGGACGCCGGAAAAGAGTACTTTTTTCATGAAGCGGACCTAGAGTTTGGGTTCTTCGAGCAGGGCCAGGGCTTGATCGACGGAGTAATCCATGTGCACCACTGCATGCAGGGCCTGCACCAGACGGGTCGGGTCTTCGGCCTGAAAGATGTTGCGCCCCATGGACAGGCCTGCGCCGCCGGCGGCGATGGAATCATGGGCCATCTGGATGATGTCTCTGGGAGAGTCCATGCGCGGGCCGCCGGCGATGACTATGGGCACGCAACAACCTTCGGTCACTGTGGCAAAGGACTCCGGATCGCCGGTGTAGACCACCTTGATCACGTCGGCGCCCAGTTCTTCGGCCAGACGCGCGCAGTGTGCCACGGTGGCCGGATCCCATTCGGATTTGACCTTGGGGCCGCGGGCGTAGACCATGGCCAGAAGCGGCATGCTCCACTCGGTGCATTTGGAGGCGACCTGGCCCATGTCGCGCAGCATGTCCCGTTCGGATTCGTCACCAAGGTTCAGGTGCACGGACACGGCGTCCGCGCCGAGCTTGATCCCGTCCTCGACCGTGGCGACCAGGATCTTGGCATTGGGGAAGGGTGACAGGGTGGTGCTGGCCGAAAGATGGATGATGAGTCCCACGTCGCGGCCATGGCCTCGGTGTGAACAGCGCGGCAGGCCTTTGTGCATGAGCACCGCGTTGGCTCCGCCTTCGGCCACCTTGTTCACGGTGGAGCGCAGGTCCACCAGGCCTTGGATGGGGCCGACCGTGGTTCCGTGGTCCAGGGGCACGATGATGCTGCGTCCCGTGTTGCGGTTGAAAATTCGTTCCAATCGTACGCTTTTTCCCATGTTCATGATACTATCCTCCAGTTTTGGCCGGGCTCCCGGGGCCCTGAAAAGAAAAAAGGGCCGCCGGCGTGTCGCCTGCGGCCCTAAGGTTGGTTTGCTTTTTGTCGTTACGGCTAAAGCAGTCCCCTCAGACCACAGGCTCTGCTAAAATAAAAGTACCAAAAAAAGTACAGGCTGTGATTTGAGGAGAAGTTTGTCATAACGGTTTTGTGTTTATTCAGTTTGGCGCCGAGGTGTCAAGAATTTTTATGACCGCCGGTCATTTTTATGGAGCGGGTCATTTTGATCCCGTAGGTGGCATGGTTGCGTTCGTGCAATTTTGGGCATTGATGCACCATGCGTTCGCGCGTAGGATGCGGCGGTCTATTCCGCCAGCACAAAGGAGAAGATTGCATGGCCGCCAGGAAAGCAATGCCCGGTGTCATCCGGAAAATCTGTCTGTGGTGTCAGGGAGGAAGCTCCAAGCTGGTCAGGGAATGTGCGCACGTCCCCTGTCCGCTGCATCCGTCCAGGATGATCGAGGATGCTGACGATACTGCGCTGCAGGACTGCGTCGCGGCTTTTTGCCTGGCCTGTGCGGGCAGTTCCGAAGCAGTGTCCGACTGCAGCGCGGATCGGCCCATCGGCGGTCAGTCGCCATGCCCGGCCCATCCTTTTCGTGTTCCAGCGCCAGCTCCGCTTGTGCAACAGATTCCCCTCCTGCCGGGTCTCGGCGAGGCCTGCCCGCAGTATGGCCAGTTTTCGGATGCCGATAAGACGGCAGTCCCGGAAGCGGTGCGGCATGATGCGGCCGGCATTTCTCCCGCAAAGCCACCGTCTCGGCACGATGCCCTGGCGACCATGTATGCCGGGCGGGCTCCCGAGGCGCTGGACATATGACGGATAGGATTGAAAACATGGCAAGGATATAGGGAGCACCGACGGCAGAGGAAGCGGGATGTCGCCGAGTCTGGCCCTCAACGGAAACGGAGTTGCGTCGAGGGTCGGCGCTGTGAACCAGGCCACGCCGCGGAAAAACTCGGGCCGGGGTTTTTTTATTGGCCGAGCAGGCCGATTCCGGCCAGAACCCAGCTCTCGATCGTGTTATAGAACGACATGATTGCGTCCCACCAATGGTTTACCAGGGCAAGTAGGGAAATAACGGACAAGAAGAAGAGAACCGTCCAGACCCGGTGAATAATAGCCTGGAGAATGCGGACGCTAAGACGCGGAGTGGAAGCCATGGAAATCCTCTCGTAGTTTGGAAAAACGGGCTACCGCCTTTTTCGGCCTTTCTTTGAGCCATTGTGCCGAGGGTCGCGCCGAATGTTTTTGGCTACCCAATAAACGCCATACCCAAAGGCCGCGAGAAAGAAAAAACGCGGAAAAAACAGGCAAAACAGCAATCCTAAGATCATAACCAGGGGATGGACTCCCAAGTTTCGTAAAAGATTTTGTGTTTGCCGCAGAAATTGTTCAATTTTTTTCATGACGTAAACCCTTATGATTGACCACCGTTGCTAAGCCGAATCCTCTTGAAAGTAAACGGAAAATGCTTTTTACTCGGGCTCTCTGAGAGTCTTTTTCGCTTTACCGTGTACGATTATCCCCACAGGAAAACCTCATGCTCCCCATCTCTTGCCAGCCCGATCCGGGTATCGACCTTTATGTGCTCGAAGCGCTCTTTGCCGAACACATGCCGCGCTTGGCGCATATGCGCGACGCGGCGGGCTTTGCCCGTGATCTGGGCGCAAGTTTCGCTCTTCATCCGAATCTTGGGGCGCTCTTGGCGCGTTCCGCGCTGTTGCATGACATCGGCTATGCCCCGGCCCTGCGTAAATTCGGATATCATCCCCTGGACGGGGCCTTGTTTCTGGCCGAGCACGGGGAACACCCGTGGGTCGTGGAAGGGGTGTTGCGTCATTCCCAGGCGGATAAAAAATGCGGGCTGATGCCGGGCGTGGCCGAACAATATGCCGGCCGGCCCCTGCTGGCGGACGCCATTTGGCTGGTGCGGGCCGTGACGATGGCCGATTGGCGCTCCGCCGGTGTGGGTTCCCGGGTTTCCTTTGCGAAGCGTTTTCAGGACATCGCCCTGCGCAACCCCCACAATCCGGACAAGATCCGCCGTGCCGGGATCATGGTGAACGAGGTGCGGGACTGGTTTCTGGAATGGGCATCCGACATGGCCGCCGGACGCCTTCTGCCCTGGGTCTTCTGCGATGTGGATAACACCCTGATCCGACCGGGCGACAGCCTCTCTTCCGCAAACAGAGTTGCGATCACGGCGTACACGGAGGCGGGCGGTGTTTTTTCCCTGGCCACGGGCAAGCATCCTCTCAGCATTTTGCCCCTGGTCCAAAAATTGGGGCTTGATTCGGCCCAGGTCGCGGCCAATGGCACCTGTCTCGTGGAACGCGAGGCCATCACAGTCCTTGCCGACCTCGGTCAGGCGGCAGGGCACTTGAGGGCCGCGCTTGAAGGCATGGGTTTGCCCATAGCCCTGTACCGCAAGGATTGCATTGAAGCGGGCGGGGCTTGGCAAGGCTGGATGGACGATGAGTTCGACCGCTACGGAGAAATCCGGCCGACGCCTCCGTCCGAGTGCGATCTGTCCGGACCAGTGCTCAAAATTTTGTGCATCGTGGATGACTCCGATCATCAGCGTGAGGACGAGTTGCGCCGCCTGGCCAACGAGTTGGGCGCGGATTGTTGCCGGAGCGACAGGTATTTCCTGGAATTTTTGCCCCGGTCCGGGAACAAGGGGCAGGCCGTGCGCATGGTCATGGACAGGGCCGGGTGGCCGGTGCTGCACTCCCTGGCCATTGGCGACACGGAAAATGACGAACCCATGTTCGCCCTGTGCGGAGCCTGCGCCGCGGTGGGCAATGCCAGTGAGCTTGCGCGGCAGGGGGCCGATTGGACCATCGGCCATTGCGAAGCGAGCGGGGTGGGCTCCTTTTTGGACTATTTACGTGTCAATCGCGGTTGGGCCGGCTTGCGCTCGGAGCTGGTCTTTTGAAACGTTCAGGGCATTGATTCCCGGGTTTCCCTTCCCAATGTGCGTTCATCCCGCCAGGGATACGATGGCCTGGCAAAGCAGATGGGGGTCGATGGCGCCGGTGTTCTTGTCGGCAAGGGGCGTCTTGACGACCCTGATGCCGAGGTCGGCTAGGTCGCGCTCGGGGTTGTCGGTGTTCGGATAGGATATGGCCGGGTCGAGCAGGACAAAGTCGAGTACGTCGCTGATGGCGATGCTCTCCGGCGCGTCGGCCCGCAGATGGCGTAGCAGGGTGTGAATTTGATCCATCACGGAAAGACCGATGCTTTCCGGATCGGGAAAGGTGTTGGGGATGAAAACCTTGGGACAGGGGGCTTGGCTAATGGCGAGGCCCACTCCGCAGGGGAGCAGATTGGCGATGAGGGAACTGTAAAAGCTGCCCACTGGGTAACAAAGAAGCTCCGCGTTTTTGATGGCCATGCGAATTTTGTCCTGGATAAGCGGCCGGACAGGCGCATTGCCCCGGACCGGGTCGACGAGGGAAAGCGCTGTCACGGCATGGGTCAGGGGCGGGGTTTCCTTGCCCGTGAGCAAATGCTGGCCGATGAGCTCGGTGCCGTTCGCCAGCACTGCCCGCAGTTGCAGATTGGCGTTGATCATGAGCCGGACTTCACCGCGCACCTGCACCAGCTTGGAGTAGACAAGGACGATCGGGTCCATGTGCCGTTTGTTTTCCAGGTATCCGGCCGTGAGGATGAGATTGCCGATGCTGGCTCCGCGCAAGTCGAAATCGGGGCCACTAGCGCGCTCGAAGATCCGCAGGTGGTGGAGGATGACCTTGCGCATGGGATCCGAGATCCGGATGATCAAAGGGTGGCTGCCTTGCACCAGGCTGGCCAGTTCGTCGCGCAACTGGTCGGTGCTGTTTGTCTTGGGCAGGCGGTAGGCAAAAAGATCGTAGATTTCAGGAAATCCGTGCAACGTGCGGTCGGCCAGGGCCATGAGTCGATTGCGCAAGTCTCCCACGGCAGGCATGTCAAAATATTTGCGCAACACGGCCGAACTTCCGCCGGAATCAAAAGGCGTGACCAGGTGCACGGAGTTATGAGTATAGCCGGCCAGGGTTTGGCTTGTTTCCTTGAGGGCTGAGCCCCCGGAGAAGAAAAGAATGCGCGGTCCTTGGTCCGGACTGCGCAGAGCTCTGACCACGCGAACGGGATCCGGGACCCTGATTGCCCTGGCGACTCGAAGTGCTGTTTTGGTCATGCGTTTCCAGCAGGCACGGGAAGGCTCTGCGGTCCGGTCAGAATCCATCCGGCCTACTGGCAGGGTGGTGTGGGGTCGTCATACTCGTCCGCGCCGGGATTGTCGGCGTTTCGTATGGCGGCGATGATTTTTTGGAGCTGGTCCGCGCTGATCAGACGCTGGGAGTGGAGCCAGTGGAATTTTTTGATTTCCTCTTCGGGATCATTGGCAAAATTGATGTTTCCGTACCAGTCCAGAAGCTGTTTTTTTCTGCGCTCGCGGATTTCCAACATGATGCGGTCGAATTTTGTGTCGTGGAGCAGGGCGATCTCACCGGCGTCGGAGTCCAGAGACGTGATGGTGCTTTTGGTCATGGCGTGGAGCAGAAAACACAGCGCTCCCGGAACGAGGAAAATGAATCCTAAAAAGTCACCATGAGCCAGGGCGTAAGCGGTCTGGCCCAGCCCCCAGGCCGAGAGCAGAATGGCGCCATTGAAAAGCGTCCCGTTGCGTTCCGTGGTCAGCCTCGGGTCCATGCCGATGGATCCATAGGGCAACTGAAAGGAGTGCGAGCCGTAGGGATCGGACCGGGTATAGGTCAGGGTATCCGGCTCAAAGTCAAAAGAGAAGGAGGTGGAATAGCGTCGTTGGGTAATCATCATGGCCCAAGTCTCCTGGTTCAAGACCGGTGCATGCAGTGGCGGTAAGTATTCAGGCCGGCTTTCGGCGGGGCAGGAAACCGTGCGTCTGATGTGGGTTCAAGGTGTCCACATTGAAGGATGTGCCGCTACAGGGGTCAAAGTTGATCCACAAGGGTTCGTCATTGTGTAACGACTTGTAGGCGTAGTTGCAACGTGCGGATTAAAAAAAAGGCCGCATAAGCGACCTTTGATTTCATGGTGCCGGGGGACAGAGTTGAACTGCCGACACGGGGATTTTCAGTCCCCTGCTCTACCGACTGAGCTACCCCGGCTCAACGGAAGACCGTTACTATGGAAATCAAGTTCCTTTGGCAAGCCTAAAAGTGATTTTTTTTCCAAAAGTCGATTGGTGCGCAGTGCATCGATTCCGAGGGGAGAATCCGCTCCCCGCCGGCAACGCGGATAAAATTAAAAAAGGCCGCATAAGCGACCTTTGATTTCATGGTGCCGGGGGACAGAGTTGAACTGCCGACACGGGGATTTTCAGTCCCCTGCTCTACCGACTGAGCTACCCCGGCAACGTGTGGTGAAGGTGCTTTTATGCAAAGGTTACGACGAAGGCAAGAGAGAAATTGCTTTCCGGAGGTATTCCTTTGTGCAGGGCTATGACCATGAGCTGAGCGGTTTCATCGTGGGAAATGTGGGCAGAAATGTCTTGGCTGAAAAATAAAGAAAAGGACGTATCCGTTCATAGGGTACGTCCTTGATGTATCTGGCCCGCCCTACATGATTCGAACATGCGACCGACGGATTCGAAGTCTAAATTTATGGGTTCACAGGCTTTCACTAAATCCCATTAATTGTTTGACAGTTCAATGACTTGAGCCTAAACGTCTTCACAGGCTATCACAAAAAATAACGCCTTAGAGGTGCTCCCCAAAATTTGGACAGGTATGATAGCTTAACCTCACACAAGGAGAATCATCATGTCCAAACGGAAAAATCACGCCCCGGCGTTCAAAGCGAAAGTCGCCCTCTCGGCCCTTTCGGGAGAGAAAACCATCGCCCAGCTCAGCGCCGAACATGGAGTGCATCAAACGTTGATCAATAAATGGCTCAAGCAGCTCAAAAGCGAAGCTGCCGACATTTTTTCCGGTGCAAAAACAAGCAAAGACGTGAACGCTGAGAAACAACTCCATGATCTGCACGCCAAAATTGGCCAGCTAACGGTGGAACGTGATTTTTTAGTCAAAGCCTGCGGCCGTTAAGTGCTTCCCGCAGGCGAGAAAAGATTGAACCAGAGCACACAGCGCTCAGTATCAACCGTCAGTGTATGTTGCTTGGTTTAAATCGAGCGACGTACTACTACAAAGCCAAAGAAGAATCTTCCTGTAATCTCATGATGATGCAGGAAATAGATCGAATATTCATGGAGTGGCCGTTCTTTGGCGTGAGGCAAATGCGTCGTCATCTTCGGTCATTGGGGCATTGCGTAGGAGATAAGCGGGTCCGGCGGCTCATGCGCCTCATGGGTATCGTGGCGGTGTATCAAAAGCCTCGAACCAGCATTCAAAACCCCATGCACAAGAAATACCCCTATTTATTACGGGATGTTGTGATCGAAAGAAGTAATCAAGCCTGGTGCACCGACATCACGTATATTCCCATGCGCAAGGGCTTCCTGTACCTGGTGGCTATCATGGACTGGCATAGCCGGGCCGTTCTGTCCTGGCGGCTCTCCAACAGCATGGATACGGACTTTTGCGTTGCTGCCCTTGAAGAGGCCCTGGATAAGTACGGCGCCCCGGAGATGTTCAACACCGATCAGGGCAGCCAGTTTACCAGCCATGCCTTCATCAAGGTCTTGCAGGAGAATGAGATTCGCATATCCATGGATGGCCGCGGCCGCTGGATGGACAATGTTTTTATCGAACGACTTTGGCGATCATTGAAATACGAAAACGTGTACCTCAACGCCTACGAGACCGGTTCGGAGGCCAGGGCCGGCATTGGCAAGTGGCTGGAGTTCTATAACACGGTCAGGCCTCACAGTAGCCTCATGGGCAAGACTCCCGGCGAGTTCTACCGGGACAACTTGCAAAAGGCGGCCTGACGAAAGATCTCAAGCTTAGTAACTGCGATCCCCTGTCCAACGATTGGGGAGCACCTCTCTTTTCACGAGAAAAAGTGGCAAAAAACTGGCAAAGGTTTACGGATGGGCGAAATGAAGGAAGATAAAAAAAAGACTTGGGTGACGGTGGCAAGGGGGGTGCAAGTCAAATTGCATCCGACCCGCAAGCACGGGAAGGGGCCGGACAAATATTTTCGTATCAGGTACGCCGTGGACGGAAAGATTGTCTCCGAGTCTTTGGGGTGGGCATCCGAAGACATGACCCAGGAAGAGGCAGTTTCCCGCAGGTTGCAGTACATCAAAGCGCGGAAGGGCATTATTGAAGGCCCGACCAGCAAGGCCGAAGCAAAGCAGGCGGAGGCCGAAGCGAAGCAGGCGGAGATGGACGCTAAAGCCCAGGCAGTCGCCCAGGCAATTCTTGACGAAGCAAAAAACATTACGCTTCGGGAATACTGGCCGGAATATCTGAAGGCCGCTAAGCTCAAAAAGAAAACAAAGTCCTGGCAGGCGGAAGACGGTTACTTTCGGAACTGGATCGATGAGCTTCTAGGACACATTCCCATGCGGGAGATCGGGCTTGTTCAGTGGGACGGACTTATGGCCGCCCTGACCGACGCCGGACTTGCGCCACGGACCCGCCAATATGTAGCCCTGACCCTTCGGCAATGTCTGGATCATGCCTTTATGCGGAAGTTGATCCCAGAAGGCCCGCCACGGGCAAAGCATGTTGGCGCTACGTTGAAGCCAGACAGCAACCGCCGGACCCGAACCCTTTCTAATCAAGAGCTTCAGGCTATCCTTTCCGCCCTGGCCGAACGCGACCAAGCCGCCTACGCAATTACGCTTTTTTGTGCCCTAACCGGGTGCAGGTTTGGCGAAGCCGCCGCCTTGCAGTGGCAGGATGTTGACCT
>CAXNFJ010000055.1:0-8867 GCA_964201165.1 Desulfomicrobium sp. | reverse complement strand
CGCAGTCCGGGAGCGGCAGAAAAAAAGGCCGCGCACCGTTTGGAGCGCGACCCTTTATTTTTACCAGGCGCCCTGTTTCCAGACTTCGGCCAGGGGTTTGCGCGGGGACGGGCCTTCCCAGTCTATATAGGGTTTGCCCAGATTTTCCTTCACGTCCAGGATGCCGATGGTGAACCCGGCCACGACCTCGAATTCGTTTCTGTCGATGCCGAAGACCTCGTAGATGGGGTCCTTTTTGATTCCGGCCATGCCATGGGTGTAGAGGCCGAGCTTGCGGGCCTGCAGGGTCAGGGACATCCAGGCCGAGCCGCAGTCGTACACGGCCCAGTCATTGGGCTTGCCGTTGTGGGTGAAGGTCTTCTTGGCGACCATGAAACCGATGACCGAGGCGTTTTTGGCCCATTTCTGGTTGGGTTCGACCAAGAGGCCCAGGAACGTGTCGAAGGTCTCGTCGGTCGAGGTCAGGATGCGCCAGGGTTGCTCGTTGTAGGCCGAAGGAGCCCAGCGGGCCGCGTCGAAAATGACGCTTAGATCCTCGGCCGGGATGACTGTCTTGACAAAGGATCTGGGAGACCAGCGGCCGGGAAACTCTTCGGCCACGCCGGGGCCCGGATCGCGCTTGCTGAAATCGGGAGCGTAGGGGGACGGATATTTCATGATAGCCTCCGGGACAGGGGTAGGGGTTATGATGCTCATTGACATACCCATTGCCCGAGGCGTGTCAACGTGGCGAGCCTATCCGTGCCTCTTTTTGAGCACTTTCGCGAACTGGGTCCGGAACAGTCCCGCCCCGCCGTTGGCAGGGTGCCGCAGGGCCGGGGCGGTGATGCCCATGGCCGCGAGCAGGGCGGCCGATTTCTGGCCCACGGCCAGGATCCTGGCCTGGGGGGCGTAGGCGGTCAGGGCCAGCAGCACGGGACGGCCGAGCATGATCTCCTCGTCCGTGGGCGTGCGGTTGCTCAAAAATCCCTTGTCCGGCTTGTACGGATGCCAGGGGAAGGCGTTCCACAGGATGACGCCGCGCGGATCGATGCCCAGATCGCGCATGGCCCCCCAGACGATGGTCGCCGTGGGCTCAGTGAAGCCGTCCGCTTTCACGTCCTCGCGGCTGGTGCGCCGGGGCGCGGGCCCAAAGACCATCTCGGGCCTAAGCCCCTTGTGCCGCAGGTGCCCCAGGAGCAGGCGCTCCGAGGTCATGGGGATGCCTGAGAAATGCCCGCCCTGGTAGCCGAGGGCCTCGGCCAGGAGAATGACCGTGGCCTTTTGGCGTTCGGCCATGTAGGAGGCGAGCTGTTCCCGTCGGATGATCGGCGCCCCGGCCTCCGCATCATGGTGGGGGTCCCGGTGGTGCCAGGGGTTGAAGACCGACCCGGCCGGAGAATTTTTCAGGAGCTTCATGAAGGCGTGCATGTGGCCTGCGCTACACATTGCCCGGTCCAGGGGCAAGCCTTCACACCGCATGGGGAGGAAATTCATGTTCGACATCATCCACTACCCGCTCTTCATCCTCACGGCCGTGACGCTCAACCTCTATCCCGGCCCGGACACGCTCTACATTCTGGGGCGCAGCGCCGCCCAGGGCCGCGCTGCGGGTGTCGTCTCGGCGCTCGGCATCGGCAGCGGAGCCGTGATCCACTCCCTGCTCGGCGCGCTGGGTTTGACCGCCGTGGTGGCGGCGTCAGCCATGGCTTTTTCGGTCATCAAATGGGCGGGTGCCGCCTATCTCGTCTATCTGGGGGTGAGTATGCTGCTGGCGAAAAGCGAAGGCCCGGCCAAGGCTTCGCCTCCCCAGTCGCTGCGCCGGATTTACGTTCAGGGTGTGCTCACCAACGTGCTGAACCCCAAGGTGGCCCTGTTCTTTCTGGCTCTCATCCCGCAGTTCATCGCGCCGGACGCCGCGCACCCCGGCCTGGCCTTCCTGGTTTTGGGCCTGACCTTCGTCACCACCGGGACCTTGTGGTGCCTGATCGTGGCCGTGGCGGGCGGGGTGCTGAATCGCCATCTGGGCGGCGGAGGGAAGGGGGGCGTGTGGCTCAAGCGCGCCGGTGGCGGACTTCTGGCCGGACTGGGGCTGCGGTTGGGGTTTTCCGGCTAGTCCTTGACGGGGACCATGTCGGGATTACCCGTATTTCTTGCGCTTCTCCCTTGAATTGTTTCGCGAGGTCGGCAGATGGGCATAAAACATGGTTCGGACATGAAGATCGGCCTGGCCTTGGGCAGCGGTTCCTCCCGTGGCTGGGCGCATATCGGCGTCATCACGGCTCTGGCCGAGCAGGGCGTTGTGCCTGAGATCATCTGCGGGACTTCCATCGGCGCATTGGTCGGGGCTGCTCATGTGACGGGCAATCTGGAAAAGTTGGAAGGCTGGATATGCTCCCTCTCCAGGCTCGAAACCGCCAGGTTTTTTGAAATCAACACCTCATTCTCCGGATTCGTGAACACGTCCCGGCTGCATGCGTTCCTGAATGAATACGTGGCCGACGAGCACGACCGGATCGAGGATTTTTCGTTGCAATACGGGTCCGTGGCCACGGATCTGGAGTCGGGCCGCGAGGTCTGGTTCACCAGGGGTTCCATGCTTGAGGCGGTTTGGGCGTCGATTTCCCTGCCCGGGCTTTTTCCCGCCATCCGGCATGCAAATCGCTGGCTGGTGGACGGAGGGTTGGTCAATCCCGTGCCGGTCACCGTCTGCCGGGCTCTTGGCGCCGACGTGGTTATCGCCGTGAACCTCAACGGTGATATCGTGGGCAAGCATTTCGTGAAGGTTGCTCAAATCCGAAAAAAGAACGGGATGGCGGAAGCGTTCACGAATCTGGTCAGGGAATACGCATCGCCCTTCCTGTCCTTCACAGCGGAGCAGGACGAACCCCCCGGACTTTTCGACGCCATTGCCAGCTCAGTGAACATCGCGCAGGAACGCATCACGCGCAGCCGTCTGGCCGGAGACCCGCCGGACATTCTGCTCTCGCCCAAGCTTTCGCACATCGGGCTTCTGGAGTCGTTCAGGGCCGGGAGGCCATCGAGGAGGGCCGGATGTGCGTGAAGCGCATGCTGCCGGAGATTGAACACGTGTTGGGCGCGATGTAAGGCCGCACGTCTGATCACATAATTTTTGAACGAGGAACGTAATTCCGAGGAAAACTCATGCGCGTATTTCGACTTGTCCTTTTATTTTTGTTCGTTGCCGCCCAGGCGCTGGCGGCCCAGGTCCGCGTTTCCGACACGGATTATCGCGCCTATCGAACCTTGACCCTGGACACGGGCCTGGAAGTTCTGCTGGTGCAGGATATCCGCGCCTCCAAAGCTGCCGCAGCGCTGGCTCTGCCAGTGGGCAGCCTGGACGATCCGGACTCCCAGCCCGGCCTGGCCCATTATCTGGAGCACATGCTCTTCCTCGGCTCCGAGTCGTATCCTGCTTCGGAGGAATACCAGTCCTTCATCAACAGGAACGGCGGCCAGACCAATGCGGCCACGGGCTATACCTCCACCACCTACATGATCGAGGTCGATCCTCCGGCCTTTGATGAGGCCCTGGGCCGCATGGCCGACACCTTGGCCCGGCCCCGGCTGGACCCGGTCTACTCGGACAAGGAGCGAAACGCGGTCAACGCCGAAATGGAATCCAAGAAGTTCAGCGACGGCCGCCGTCTGGCCATGTTGACCCTCTCCACCCTGAATCCGGACCATCCGGCCACGCGTTACACCGGCGGGAATCTGGAAACCCTGTCCGACAAGCCCGGCAGCAAGCTTCATGAGGAGTTGGTCCGTTTTCACCGCACCTGGTATTCGGCCAACCTGATGAAAGGGGTGCTTTACGGCCCCCAGAGCCTGGATGAGCTGGAGGCCCTGGCCCGGCGCGAGCTCGCCGTCATCCCGGACCGCCAGGCCAAGGTGGAGGCTCCCTCGGTGCCTCCAGTGACCGACGCGCAAAAGGGCGTGGTCATCGGTGTGCGTCCCGTACGCGAGACCCGCAGCATGACTGTGGAGTTCGTCCTGCCCCAGGAATTGGACAATTATCGTACCAAGCCCCTGCAGGTCGTGTCCGCCGTACTGGGTACGGAGACGTCGCACTCCCTGGTCGAGACCCTGCGCGAGAAGGGCCTTGTGTTGGGCCTTTCAGTCGGAGGCGACACCTCAAGTCTGCGCAATGGCGTGACCTTGTCCCTGTTTCTGCAGCTGACGGAAGAAGGCGACCGGCGGCGGGACGAAGTTCTGGCCACGATCTTCGCCTACTGCGACTTGCTGCGCACCCAAGGTCTTGACCAGACATATTTTGATCAGCTGCGGCGCATGTGGGACATGGAGTTTCGTTTCGCACCCCTGACCAGCGGATTTGATTATGTCGCCTCCGCCGCCGGGGAGATGCTTCTGCATCCGGTCGAGGATGTGAATTTTGCGGCCTATCGTTTGGATTCCTACGATCGCGAGGCGGTAAGCAGCGTGCTTGCGGCCCTTCGGCCCGAAAATGCACGGATTTTTCAGGTTGGCCCGGATCAGCCCGTGGACCGGGAGGCTTTTTTCTACCAGACTCCGTACAGCGTGCGCCCCATCGCAGCCGCCGATGTGAGCCGTTGGGTCACGCTTTCGGCGGGCATGGGGTTGCGCTTGCCGGATCTCAACCCCTTCCTGCCGGATGATTTTTCCCTGGTCCCGGCAGAGGGCGGGGTGCTGGCCCGCAAGCTTCCGGCCAGGCCTGGTCTTTCACTGTGGCACGGTCAGTCGAGCTTCCGTCAGGAACCCAAAGCCATTCTCATGACCCGGCTGCAGTCCGCTCATTTCACGGCCACTCTCCCGCAGGCGGCCTTGCAGGGCGTTCTGCTCGAGCTTTGGGATCAAGAGCAGGCCGGGCTGCGTTATCAGGCTCAGGAGGCGGGGTTGGGGCTGGCCGTTTCGGGCGATGAGGGCATTGTGATCCGCATTGACGGGTTCAGCCAGCATCAGGCCGATCTGCTGCCTCGTGCGCTTGCGTTTTTGCGGCAGGAAGTCAGCCTCAAGGATTTTGAGCAGGCCAAGGCCGAGCAGGTGCGCAATTTGGTCAACATGGAAAAACAGGGCCTGTTCGGCCAGGCCATGGGCGCGATGGGCAACATGCTCAAGGTTCCATCGTGGGATCACCGGACCATGGCGGAGGCGACAAAAGGACTGACTCTGCGGGATTTGACCGAGTACCTGCGTGAAGTGCGGCGTGATCTGCGCTTCACGGTCTTCGGCTTCGGCAACGTCTCGGCTCGGGATCTTTTGAAGCTGAGCACGGCCCTTGAGCCGTATATCGGCTCCGAGGCGGGCGCTCCCCCGGAAGTGAAGCGCATTGCGCCGAAACAAGGCGTTGTCGCCGATTACCGTAAGGACAGCGAACTGGAAGACAGCGCATTGGTTGAACTCTTTCTGCAACCCGAGCCAGGACCCCGGTCCAGAGCGCGGGCTCTTTTGTTGGAAGGGCTTTTGTCCAACCGCTTCTTCAACCGGCTGCGCACCGAGGAGCAGCTGGGCTACGTGGCCACCACCTTTCCGGTCATGTTCGCCCATTGTTCCGGGATAGGCTTCGGCGTGCAGAGCCCGGTGCAAGGCACGGCGGGTCTGGCTGACAGGTTCGACTCTTTTTATTTCCGGGCGCTTTCGCAGTTGCGTGCCATGACTCCGGAAGAATTCGAGGGCGTGCGCCAGGGCGTGTTGGCCTCCCTGACCAAGGCTCCGGACACGCTGGACGAAGAGTTCGGCTGGCTGGAAACGGATCTGCGCCTGGGCAATCCCGCCTTCGACGGCCGGGCAAAGTTGGTGCGGGCAGTGGAAGAGGTTGTTCTCCCCGAAGTTGTGCGCACCTATGAAACCCTGGTTTTGGGGCCGGGCGGCACTCGGGTGCTCATCCAGATCCAGGGCTCGCGTTTTGCGGACATGGGCTGGGCTGAAAAGTCGGGAGCCGTGCAGATTCCGGAGCCGGAGGAGTTCCATCGACTCATGGGTGTGCAACGCTACCGGGGGCTGTAAGGGGAGCGGTCCGCCAGTACACGGGGCGCGGGTGAGGCGTACGGCCGGAGTCAGGCCTCGGGGCAAATATGGGAAACACGTTTTCAGGCTGTTTGGCCGACATGGCTTCGGCACGCGGAGGGGTTTTGGGCAGGATCTGCAGGACGCCTGCGGGCTTCGCAGGCGGTCCGTGGGCGTGACCCAGGTCGAAGTGACCTCGATTTGTCCGAATCGGTGCTGTTACTGCCCGCGCACCACCTGCGAAACGCATTGGAAGTCCCGTCACATGTTGTCCGGGACTTTTGCCAGGCTCTGGCCCCTGTTCCGGGAGTCCGGACGGGTCCATCTGCAAGGGTGGGGGGAGCCGCTGTTGCATCCGGATTTCCTGGACATAGTCGCCTTGCGCGCGAGGCGGGTTGCAGCGTTTCCACGACCACATCGGGTCGGCACATGACCCGGGAACTGGCCGAGGTGCTGGTCGAAAGCGGGCTCGATGTCATCGCCTTCACAGTGTTTTCATCGATGCGACGGCAATCTGGCCCCCTGCGTTCACCTCAACCTGCCGACCATCCTTGACGACCCGCGTCGCAGGGTCTTCGGCTCCTGCCTGACGGACGATCCGCTCGCCATCCGGCAATCCGGTCCTTTTTCGGCCTTTCGCGCCGCTTTGGCCACATCCTCTCCCGATCCGGCCTGCCGGGACTGCCTGAAGCAACATCGGGTGAACGGCTGGCGGTCCAATCCCGAATTCCTGCCCGTTCAAGGCGCCCGACGCGATTACGCCGCCTTCCTCCGCTGATCCAGATAGTACATCACCGGCACCACCATGCGTGAAAAGAGCGTCGCCGCCACTTCTCCGGCCAACAGCGAGATGGCCAGGCCCTGGAAGATGGGGTCGAAGAGGATGACGAAGGCTCCGGCCACCACGGACAGCGCGGTCAGGACCATGGGCCGGAAGCGCACGGCGCCGGCTTCGACCACGGCGTCTTCCAGGGTTTCGCCCTGCTCGCGGCGCATGGTGATGAAATCGACCAGGATGATGGAGTTGCGGACCACGATGCCCGCCCCGGCGATGAAGCCGATCATGGACGTGGCCGTGAAGAAGGCGCCGGAGATGGCGTGGGCCGGGATGATGCCGATCAGCGAGAGCGGGATGGGGATCATGATGGCCAGCGGCGTCGTGTACGACCCGAACCAGCCCACCACCAGAATGGCCACGAGCACCAGCACCACGGCGAAGGCCACGCCCATGTCCCGGAAGACTTCGTAGGTGATCTGCCATTCCCCGTCCCATTTCATGGCGATGTCGTGGGTCGTGTCCGGGCCGCTGGTGTAGAGGCGGGCCAGGGGGCGCGTGTCTCCGGACTGCCAGGCGCCCTGGCCGGTCCGGCCCAGCTCGTCCAGGGCTTCGTCGATGCGGGCCATGCCGTAGACAGGGCTCTCTTCCTCTCCGGCCATGTCCGCCGTGACATAGACCACGGGCAGCATGTTCTTGTGGTAGATGTATCCGGGCGTGATCTCCTGGGTCAGGCTCGCGATCTGGCCGAGGGAGACCATCAGGCCGTTTTCCCCGCGTACGGGCAGGGTTTCGAGGTCGCCGGGGTGGGATCTTTTGGAGATGGGCAGGCGGACCACGATGGGCACATCCTCCCTGGCGCGCGGGTCGTGCAGGATGCCGACCTGCGTGCCCCCCACGGATGCGGCCAGCACCTGCCTGGCCCGGTCCGGGCTGACCCCGTTTTGCAGGGCCTTGTCCGTGCTCACCCGAATCCGGGTTTCCGGACGTGGGTCGTTCACGAACCAATCCACATCGACCACGCTCGGCGTTTCGGTAAAGACGTCCTTGATCTGTTTGGCCACGGCCAGCCTCGATTCGTGCGTTGGACCGTAGATCTCGGCCACCAGGGTCTGCAGCACGGGCGGTCCGGGCGGTACCTCCACGACCTTGATTCGGGCTCCGAACTCCCGGGCCACGGGCATGATGGTCTCGCGCACGCGGCCCGCGATCTCGTGGCTGGAGGCGCTGCGATCCTTGCGATTGACCAGGTTGACCTGGATCTGGCCCACATTCGGACCCTGGCGCAGATAATAGTGGCGCACCAGTCCGTTGAAGGAAAAAGGCGCGGCCGTGCCCACGTAAAGCTGCACGTCGGTCACTTCGGGCTCCTGCAGGATGGAGCGCGACAGGGCCTCGGCAGCGGCGGCCGTGGTCTCCAGGCCCGTGCCGTCGGGCATGTCGATCACGATCTCGAACTCGCTCTTGTTGTCGAAGGGCAGCATCTTCACCAGCACGGCTTTGAGGGGAAAGAGGCTGACGGCCAGGAGCAGCAGTCCGACCATCCCGGCCAGGAACAGGGCGCGGAAGCGGGGCCGCTGAATCAGGTGGCGCATGAGCCAGATGTAGCCGCGCGTGAAGATGTCGTCGTGGGATTCGTGCTCATGGCTGTCCGAGGGTTTGAGCACCCGCTTGGCCAGCCAGGGGGTGATGACGAAGGCCACGGCCATGGACAGCAGCATGGCCATGCTCGCGCCGACCGGCATGGGCCGCATGTACGGCCCCATCAGCCCGCCGACGAAGGCCATGGGCATGATGGCCGCGATGACCGTGAAGGTGGCCAGGACCAGGGGCGCGCGCACCTCGCTGACCGCCTCGATGATGACCTGGGCGAAGGGCCGGCCCGTCGAGCCGGGCAGGCGCACGTGGCGCACGATGTTCTCCACGTCCACGATGGGGTCGTCCACCAGGATGCCGATGCAGAAGATGAGGGCGAAAAGGGTGACCCGGTTCAGGGTGTAGCCCAGCAGCCAGTAGGTGGCGAGGGTCACGGCCAGGGTTACGGGCACGGCGACCATGACCACGATGCTGGCCCGGCCGCCGAGGAAAAAGGCCACGATGGCCCCTA
>CAXNFJ010000054.1:0-8970 GCA_964201165.1 Desulfomicrobium sp. | reverse complement strand
GCACAGGGCCGGGGCCACGCAGGCCAGACTGGCCAGCCCGCACCAGGATTCCACCAGATTGAAAACCAGGTCCGGCCTAGTTTCCAAAAGCTTCTCGTACATGAATTGCGGACGTTGGCCGAGCAGGATCTGATCGGATTCCCATCCGGCCAGGTCCAGACTTTCGCGCACGGACCCGGCCTGTCGCACCGTATCCAGGGCATCGGGGGACGCGGCCTCGTCAATCTCCTCCCGGATCACGGTCACCCGCAATGCCGTCACAGGGGCGCGCCCAGGCCCTGGGCCTTGGCCCGTTGCGCCGCGGATTCCACTATCTGGGCGATGAGCATGTCGTATTCCAGGCCGATATGGTGGCAGAGGATGGGCAGATCCGAGCTGTCCGGATTCAGTCCGGCCAGGGGGTTGACCTCGATGAAGCGGGTCCGGCCCTGCGCATCCAGACGCACGTCCACGCGGCCCGCATCCAGGCAGCCCAGGGCCTGCCAGGCCGAGAGAGCCACATCCGCCGCCTGCAGGGCCTTTTCGTCCCCGACCACGCTGTAGCGGACCCGTTCCCGCCACTCCTGCTTGTTTGCGTAGGTATAGGCGCTTGTATCGCCGCCTGCGACGGACAGCACCTCCATCACTCCGAGCACCCGGCTTGCGCGGCCGCCGCCCAATAGACCCACGGTAAACTCCCGGCCCGAGAGATAGGTTTCGACCAGCGCGGGCTGGCGGTATGTTTCAAGCACGTGGGCGCAGATCTCGCGCAATTCCTTGCGGTTGCGAACCAGGGACTTGGCGCTCACGCCCTTGCTCGACCCTTCGGCCACAGGTTTGACGAAGAGAGGAAAGGGAAGATCGATCTCCTCCACGGTGTCCAGAGTGTTCACGATCCAAAAATCGGCCGTGGGCACTCCGTGGGCGCGGACCACGGCGTTGGTCCAGCCTTTGTGCAGGGTCAGGGCCAAGACTTCAGGGCCGGAAAAGGTGTAGGGAATGCCCCAGGCATCCAGTAGGGCCGGCACCTGCGCCTCCCGGCCCAGGCCCCGCATGCCCTCGGCGATGTTGAAAACGAGATCCCAGCGCCGGCCTTCGGCCAGGGCGCCGACCAGGCTTTTCACGCTGCCAACCGCTTCCACCACATGCCCCTGCGAGACGAGGGCGTTCCTGATGGCCTCCACCGTGACCGGGCTGTCCAGTTCCGCGACCTCGTCCGCCGAAAATCCGGCCGCCAGGTAATCGTCCTTGAGGTCATAGGTCATGCCGATGCGCATCAGACCTCCGACCCTGCGTTGACGTCAGGATATTGAAATACGCGTCCCTCATAATTGCGCAGCATGACGTTCCGCCCGTCCCGGCCCAACGCGTAGTCCGGCTGCAGCGGCACTTTTCCCCCGCCCCCGGGGGCGTCGATGACATAGGTCGGAATGCAATAGCCCGAAGTATGCCCGCGCAGGCCTTGAATGATCGAAAGGCCCGTGGCCACGGGCGTGCGAAAATGGGTGGAGCCGGGAATGGGATCGCACTGGTACAGATAATAGGGCCGGACCCGATTGCGGATCAGGCCGTGCATCAGACGCTTCATGGTGTCCACGTCATCGTTCACGCCGGCCAGGAGCACGGTCTGACTGCCCAGCGGAATGCCGCCGTCGGCCAGCCGGTTGCAGGCGGCCGCCGTCTCCGGGGTGATCTCGTCGGGGTGGGCGAAATGCAGGCTGATGAACAGAGGATGATAACGCCGCAGCATGCGCACCAGGGCCGGGGTGATGCGCTGGGGCAGCACGGCCGGGACCTTGGTGCCGATGCGCACGACCTCCACATGGGGGATGCGGTGCAGCTGGGAGAGGAGCCATTCGATCTTCATGTCCGGCAGGGTCAGGGGGTCGCCGCCGGAAAGCAGGACGTCGCGGACCTCCGGATGCGCACGGATATACTCCAGGGCCGCCTGCCACGAGCGCACATCGGAACGATGCCCGCTCTTGCCCACCAGCCGCGAACGCGTGCAGTAGCGACAATAGGTGGAGCAGAACTCGGTGACCAGAAAGAGCACCCGGTCCGGATAGCGGTGCACGATGCCCGGAACCGGGCTGTGCCCCTCCTCGCCCAAAGGATCGGCCATCTCGTAAGGGCGGATGTCGGTTTCGCGGATGTCGGGCAGGATGCAGCGTTGCACAGCCCGACTACGGGATGCGACCCACAGATAATAGGGCGTCACGGCGGCGGGAAAAGCGTTGGCCTCACCCAGACCGAAGGCTGATTCCAGTCCCAGCACGCCGGCCATGCGCTGCGGGGAGGTGATGCGGTTTTTCAGCTGCCAGCGCCAGCTGTCCCAGTCCTTTTGCGAGGCTTGGGGAAAATGGGCGGCCAGAAAGTTTTTGTGATGGGTCCAGGAGGCAAGCTCCGTGTCATGGCAGGGGTGTCGCGGTTTAGAGGGAGGCTCGGTCGCTTCCTGGCCTGCTTCAGGGGGTTTTTCCGCAGCAAATTTGGCAAAACTCATGGTATTCCTCTTCGGGTATGGTTTGATTTTTTTGCCTGTGGTCCGAAGTTCAGCAGTGACCTTCGAACACTGCCCAGCCCTAAAGCATCACTCATACCAAAGATACAATATACTTATTTTACTAACTAAATCTGCATTCATGCACATAACGCCCCAAAATGCGGAACTCTTTATTCCTCTTTCCCTCCTCAATTGCGTGGATGCGAATCCCCAAACCAGCCCCAGTGGCGTAGCCTGTGCGGACGAGCCCCGCACAATGCAATAAAAAATGCATAAAAACGATATGTTAAAACAAAAAAAGAACTTCTGTTTCTGGCCATGCCGGATCGGAATTTTCCTTTCCTTATTCCGCACGCGGCCACGTCGGCGCGAACAGAAAATAAAACAAAGGATATCAGGTTGATCAACGCGACAGCTGTTCTTCGTACAGAGTGCGCATGGACTCTGCAAAGCAGACGAAAATGACGGACCGGGGCACGCCGTGTTCATTCTGAAAGGCCCGGACCTGGTCCACGGCGATGGCGCAGGCCTCGGCCGGGGGAAAGCCGTAGGCACCGCAGCTGATGGCCGGAAAAGCGACGCTCTCAAGCCCGTGCTCACGGGCCAGTTGCAGGCACGATTGGTAGCAGGAGGCCAGCAGCTCCCGCTCGCCCTGGTCGCCACCCCGCCAGACCGGACCGACGGTATGGATCACGTACCGGGCCGGCAAATGGTAGCCCTTGGTCATGCGTGCCTGGCCCGTAGGGCAACCGCCCAGGGTGCGGCATTCGGCGAGAAGCTCCGGACCGGCGGCGCGGTGGATGGCGCCATCCACTCCTCCTCCGCCCAGCAGGGATGAATTCGCCGCATTGACGATGGCGTCAACCTCAAGAGTGGTGATATCCACAACACGAACTTCGATCATGACAGACTCCCGTGTTCTCGCTTCCAGACCAATCCCAAACCACTGACCACACCGTGTCCGTTCCCCGCATCAAAACGCCTTGTCCTACTCCGGCACAAATCAGTACGCCCTCTCATCCACGCATCCGTGTTTGGACTACGCAGTGCTGGCTGAACGGCACATGCATCCCGGTCAGCGGCAATGCATCGCCGCTCATCCGAGCCACGATCCATCCACTCGCCAATAACCGCATTCTCTCTCCATTCACCGGAAAGCAAGTGCAATGGCTTGCGATCCATGTCAGGAAGGAGCCATGTTCAATCCGGCGGAGTTCACATTTCAGCATCGCATTTCACAACAAGGGGGGACCACATGGAAAAGTCAATGCAACGCTACTGGAAAAGAAACAAAACGTACATGCTCATCCTTCTGACCATCTGGACCCTGGTCTCGTACGTCTTCGGCATCTTCTTCGTTGAACAGCTCAACGCCTTCCACCTCGGCGGCTTCCCTCTCGGTTTCTGGTTTGCCCAGCAAGGGTCCATCTACGTATTCGTGCTCATCATCCTCGCCTACTTCCTGCTCATGGACCGGCTGGATAAAAAATTCGACGTGCACGAATAGCAAACTGATCAATCGGAGGGAATATGTCACTGCAAATGTGGACCTATCTCATAGTCGGCGCAACCTTCGCCCTGTACATAGGCATCGCCTGGGGCGCGAGGGTCAAGGATACGAAAGGCTTTTACGTGGCCGGAGGCGGGGTTCCACCCCTGGCCAACGGCATGGCCACAGCCGCGGACTGGATGAGCGCGGCCTCGTTCATGTCAATGACAGGCATGATCGCCTTCATGGGCTACGCGGGCTGCATGTACCTCATGGGCTGGACTGGAGGTTACGTGCTTCTGGCCCTGCTCCTGGCCCCGTATCTGCGCAAGTTCGGAAAATTCACGGTCCCGGATTTTGTCGGCGACCGCTACTATTCCTCCGGCGCCCGGGTAGTGGCCCTCATCTGTGCCATCTTCATCTCCATGACCTACGTGGCGGGACAGATGCGCGGCGTGGGCATCGTCTTCAGCCGCTTTCTGGAAGTGGATGTCAACACGGGTGTCATCATCGGCATGGTCCTGGTCTTCTTTTACGCCGGCATCGGCGGCATGAAAGGCATCACCTGGACCCAGGTCGCCCAGTACTGCGTGCTGATCACGGCCTTCCTGGTTCCGGCCATTGCCATTTCCGTAAAACTGACCGGCCATTTCTTTCCCCAGATCGGCTTCGGCAGCACCCTTCTGAGCGGACCGGATTCAGGCGCGTACCTGCTCGACACCTTGAACAAGATCAGCATTGACCTGGGATTTGCCGAATACACGGCAGCGTTTTCCGGGCCCGGGTCCAAGCCCATGATCGATGTCTTCGCCATCACCATGTGCCTCATGGTCGGCACCGCGGGCCTGCCCCACGTCATCATCCGCTTTTACACCGTGCCCACGGTGCGTGCCGCCCGCATCTCGGCCCTCTACGCTCTGTTCTTCATCGCCATCCTGTACACCACAGCCCCGGCCCTGGGCGCCTTCGCCCGCTACACCCTGACCAACGTGCTGGACAACGCAGCCTACACCACAGCACCGTCCTGGTTCAAGAACTGGGAAAAGACCGGCCTGCTGGCCTGGATGGACAAGAATGGTGACGGCGTCATCACCTACCGCGCGGGCGCGCCCTTCAACGGCAAGCCGACCTTCAGCGGTGAAACAGGCCCCCTGGGACAACGCATGCTCAAGAACGAGAGCACGAACAACACCAACGAACTCTATATCGACAACGACATCATGGTCCTGGCCACGCCTGAAATCTCCCAGCTTCCGAACTGGGTCATCGCCCTGGTGGCGGCCGGAGCTTTGGCCGCAGCCCTGTCCACGGCGGCGGGACTCCTGCTGGTCATTTCCTCGGCCATCTCCCACGATCTCTACTACCGCATCATCAACCGCGAGGCCTCGGAGCAGAAACGCCTGGCCATCGGCCGCATCATGATGGGCGTGGCCGTGTGCGTGGCCGGGTACTTCGGCATCAATCCCCCCGGCTTCGTGGCCCAGGTGGTAGCCCTGGCCTTCGGGCTGGCCTCGTCGTCCTTCTTCCCCATCATCGTGCTCGGCATCTTCTGGAAGCGCGCGACCAAGGAAGGGGCCATCAGCGGCATGGTCACGGGTATCGGCTTCACCATGCTCTACATCGTGCAGACCAAGTTCATGGGCGTGTCCCCCTGGTTCATGGGCATCTCTCCCGAAGGCATCGGCACTGTGGGCATGGTCATCAACTTCGCGGTGACGATAGCCGTGTCCCTGGTCACGCCAGCCCCTCCGGCCGCCGTGCAGGCCATGGTCGAAAGCGTGCGCATCCCTCGCGGAGCGGGCGCGGCGGTGGATCACTAATTCAGCCGGGGCCGGGCAACCGGCCCCGCTCCAAGGACAACGCCATGAGCGCGGGAATTCAGCCTGCGGGATACGACAGCATCATCACCTTTCTTGAAGGCACCCTGCCCTTTTCCGAACTGGACCGGCAGAGCCTGACCCGCATCGCACGGCACTGTCTGGTGGATTTCCTCCCGGCCGGGACACGCCTCTTTCGCCGGGGCGCAAGCGAAGTGGACAGCCTCTATCTGGTGCAGAAAGGGGCCGTCCGCCTTTTCGTGGAGGACGAAGGGGTCCTGGTGGACATCCGCACGGACGGGTCCTCCATCGGCGCGCTGTCCCTTTTCAACGGCGAAAAGGCGGCTCTTGATGCCGAGACCGTGGAGGACACGTTCCTCATCAAAATCCCCCGCGAACGTTTTTTTGAGGCGGTGCATCTGCACCCGGTCATCCCCCGTTTCTATCTCAAATCCTTTGCCGACACCTTCCTGTCCAAGGCCTTCGAAGAGATGCGCTGCAAGACGGTGAACCCACACGAGGACACCAACCTGCATCTTTTCAGCAACCCCGTGGGCGGGCTTGTCACCCGCGAACCGGTCAGCGTGCCCTTTGGGCTGAGCATCCAGGCCGCGGCCAAGGAGATGATCCGCCAGAACACGGGATCGCTTCTTTTCCGCGAACCTTCGGGGGAAATCTGCGGCATCGTCACGGACACGGACCTGCGCAAAGCCATGGCCCTGGGCCTCGACCTGCAGGCCCCGGCCGAAACCATCATGACCACGCCCGTGGAGAGCATCGACGCCTCGGCCGTGTGCTTCGACGCCCTGCTGACCATGATGTCCAAAAGCATCCATCATCTCGTGGTCAAAGCCAACAACAAGCTGCTTGGCGTCATCAGCTCCCATGACATCATGCTCCTGCAGGGGAGGTCGCCCATGTCCGTGTTCCGGGAAATCGCCTCCCGCACGACCATCGCCGCTCTTTACCCCCTGCATGACAGCATCACCCCGGTGGTGCGCACCCTGGTCCAGCAGGGCGCCAAAGCGGGCAACATCACCCGCATGATCGCCATCCTGAACGACCAGATCATGTCCCGCCTGCTCGATCTCATGCTGCGCGAACTGGGGCCCCCGCCGGTCAAATTCTGCCTGATGCTCATGGGCAGCGAAGGCCGCCGCGAGCAGACCTTCGCCACGGATCAGGACAACGCCTTGGTCGTCGAAAACTGCTCGGTGGATTTTCTGGAGCGGGCGGCGGAGACGTATTTTTCAGCCTTCACGGAGCGCATGGTCGGCCATCTCATCCATTGCGGCTTTCCACGCTGCCCAGGCAACATGATGGCCTCGAACCCCCAGTGGCGGGGTACGCTGAATACATGGAAGGACCGGGTCAACACCTGGACCGCCTCGCCCGAACCCCAACGCGTCCTGGCCAGCTCCGTGTTCTTCGATTTCCGGGGGGTGTACGGGCACAAGGACCTGGCTGAAAACCTGCGCCAGCACGTCACGAACGCCTGCGCCGGGAAGGACCTCTTCCTGCGCTACCTGGCCGCCGACTGTCTGAACTCCAGACCGCCGCTCACATTTTTCAAGAATTTCATGGTCGAGAAGGATGGGGAGCACAAACACACGCTGGACATCAAGACCCGTGGGCTGCTGCCTTTCATGGATTTCGCGCGGGTCATGGCCCTCTATCACGGCATCCGCGAAACCAGCACCCTGGGCCGCCTGGAAATCCTCCATCAGGAAGGGCATCTGTCCCGAGACCTGTTTCACGAAGCGCGGGAGGCCTTCGAGTTCCTGCTGCACTCGCGCCTCATGCACCAGCTTGAGCAGATGGAACAAGGCATCGCCCCGGACAACCGCCTCGACCCCGGCAAATTGTCCTCCCTGGAAAAACGGACCCTGCGCGAAGCCTTCGGCGTGACCACGGCCCTGCATGGGGTGCTGCGCGAAGTCTTCAGGCTGAACATGGGATGATGAACATGCCGCACGCCATACTCACCCGCCTGCGCGCCTTGCTTGGCCTTGCCCCGCACACCTCGAACCTGCCCGCCCTGGACGAAAACAACCGCCTGTGCCGGGAACTGGATCAAAACCGTGCCCTGAGCGACTATGTCTACACCGTGGTGGACACGGAACTGACCGGCCTCTCCGCCCGCAAGGAGGAGATCGTCTCCATCGGCGCGGTGCGCATCCGGGGACTGTCCATCGTGCCGGGGGAGAGCTACAGCGCCCTGGTGCGCCCGAGCATCCCCCTGCCCAAAACAAGCACCCTCATCCACCGCATTACCCCAGAGACGATCACCGGCGCTCCGCCCCTGGCCGAGGTCCTCCCCGGCCTGATCGAATTTTCCAAAGGGACCCTCATCGTGGGGCATCATATCGGCCTGGACATGAGCTTTCTGAACCGCGCCTGTCGCAAGCATCACGGACAGCCCCTGGCCAATCCCTGCCTGGACACCATGCGCATGGCCATGCTGTGGCGCGAACAACGCACGCCCTCGCACTATGAGCGTTTCAACCTGAACATTTCCTATGTCCTGACCGATCTGGCCGAAGAATTCGACCTGCCCCGCTTCACGGCCCACGACGCACTGGGCGACGCACTGCAGACGGCCTATCTCTTCATCTACCTGGCCAAAAAAATAGCCCGCAACAATCCCCTCACTTTGCAGGAGCTGTTCCGGGCCGGTCAAAGCTGGCGCTGGTACATGTAAACACGGCTCACCGGGCGAGCCTCACCGCAAGCAGCACTCTCTACAAATCAATGCGATAAAGGTTGATCTCCGGCGCGTCCGCGGCCAGCTGAATCCTGCCGCAGGGCCTGAATCCCGCCTTTTCCAGCACGCGGGCCGAGGATGCGTTGCCGTCGCTGACCACGGCGGCCACGCGTTCAAGGGCCAACCGCGCCTTCGCGTCCCGCAGCACCGCGTGCACGGCCTCGATCGCATAGCCCCGGCCCCAGTAGCGCGGCAAAAAGGCGTACCCGACATCCGCGTCCTCCAGAGCCGGACGCTTGACGAGCCCGCAGATCCCAATGGGCTCGCCGGACGGAAGCTCCACGCAATCGAGTCCAAAGCCATGCCGGGCATGGCTGGCCATGGGTCCATCCGCGAGATAGCGCCGGGCGTCGTCCTCGGTGCGCACGCCTTTGTCACCGATATGCCGGAGAAAAGAAGGCTCGTTCAAGAGCCCCAGGAT
>CAXNFJ010000053.1:0-9041 GCA_964201165.1 Desulfomicrobium sp. | reverse complement strand
AGCAGCCCGCGCACCAGGGAAATACCGCCCAGCAGGCCAGCGCACGCCAGAAACCAGCCAAGAACGGTCCGAACCGAATCCAGGGTGCTCGACGGCAGAACCCCGCCTGCCCGCTCACGCCGACGAGCCAGCCAGTACGCGGCATGAAGCTCCGGCGGAACGAAATCCGCGAGAGCGGCCAAGCCCAGCTTTCGATCCCGGTCCAGAATTTCCCCAGGATCCGCCATTCTGTCCTTTTCTATGAACCATTCCAGATCGAGATAGTCGCCAAGGTGCATGCCGTGTTTCATGGTCTCCAGCCTTACCAGCACAAAAGCATGTTGGCAAAAGAGAGAACAGCGCCAAAATTTACTCTCTTGTAAAAGATAAAACGAAACGCTAGCGTGCGGCGCAGCTAGGTGGCATTGCGTACGACAGCCCGCCTCCCCACATTCAGGACCGCCCCACAAGGATAACATGTTCAATACCCGTCGCAGCCTCAGCTTGCGTCTGATCCTTTCCATGGGTCTTTTAAGTTTGGCCATGAGCACCATCTGGGCGGGAATCCAGCTCCATTTCAAATACCGGAGCAACATCGCCGCCGTGCATGCGTCTTTGGATCATGTGGCATCAGGGGATCTGAAAAGCATCTGTGCGAGCCTGTGGCAACTGGACACCAACCTGCTCGCCATTCAGCTGCAAGGACTCATTGCGCGGCCCCATTTCGTGTATGCATCCATCGAACAATCCGACAAGGTCGTCGCCGAAGCCGGACATGTTCAGGGTAAAACGATTCTCCGGCGGGACTACCCCCTGATTTTTTCCTTCAATGACCAACCCCATGATCTGGGCAGACTGGTTCTGGTCACGTCCCTGGACGGGATCAAGGATCAGGTCGGCAAGGAATTCCTGGAAATCCTCATCAGCCAGTCCCTCATTGCCCTGATCCTGGCCTCCACTCTGCTCCTCCTTTTCCATCGACAGGTCGGCAGGCATCTGCGCGCCCTGGCAGCCCAGGTTCGGGTCATCTCCTCCGCCAACCTTGCGCAACCCATCACACTGCGCAAAAAGTACCGCAACGACGAGCTTGATCAGGTCACCGCTTCCCTGGAGAACATGCGCCTGGGCCTGCTCGAAGCTTTCACCCAACTGAACGCGGAAATCGAAGAGCGGCGCAAGGCCGAATCGCACCTGTCCCTGGCCAAGGCGCAGGCCGAGGACGCGGCCCATGCCAAGAGCCAGTTTCTGGCCAACATGAGCCACGAAATCCGCACCCCCATGAACGGCGTCATGGGCATGCTGCAGCTCGCCATGGACAGCACGGAACCGACCGTCATCGAGCGATATCTGCAAACGGCCATGCGCTCTTCCCGCAGCCTCCTGCGGCTCTTGAACGACATCTTGGATCTCTCCCGGTTGGAAGCTTCGCGCATGCCCGTCTTGGAGGAATCCTTCAGCATCCGCAAACTGATGGATGACCTGACCGACAGCTTTCAGGCCGTGATCCTGGACCGGGGGCTGGAACTGGAAAGCAGGGTCGGCGACGAGGTGCCCGAATATCTGCTGGGCGACACGGTGCGCATCCGGCAGATCCTGACCAACCTCATCGGCAACGCGGTCAAATTCACCCTTCAGGGCCGAGTGGAGATCCGCACGGCCTGCCTGTCCCCGATCAAACCCGGGGAGCACCGCATCTATATCGAGATCGAGGATACGGGCGTGGGCATTCCCGACGAAGCCCAGCCCCGCCTGTTCGCTCCATTTTCCCAGGCAGACCCGACACAGACCCGGAAATTCGGCGGCTCGGGCCTGGGCTTGAGCATCACCCAGCACCTTGTCGTCCTCTTGGGAGGGTCCATTTCCTTCGAATCCGGGCCCGGAGGATCACTTTTCGCGCTCTGTCTCCCACTGCGCCAGGCCCCTGCTCCGGACCGGACCCCCCCGGCCGGGAGCCCCGCGACCCTCCCCGCCATGCCGGCCCTCAAGGTACTCGTGGCCGAGGACAACGTCATCAACAGCATTATCGCCCTCAAGTTCCTGGAAGGCTTGGGGCACCAGCCCACTCTGGTCTCGACCGGGACGGAAGTGCTGGAACGCATGCGCACGGAACGCTTCGACCTGGTGCTCATGGATATTCAAATGCCGGAAATGGATGGGTTGGAGGCAACCCGGATCATCCGTTCCTGGCCCGAATCCGAGGGCGGGCAAACGCCCATCGTGGCCATGACCGCCCACGCGTTCTCTTCCGATGGCGAGCGCTTCAAAGCGGCGGGCATGAACGGGCATCTGCCCAAGCCCATCTCCAAGGAAGACGTGGAACAGTCCCTGCGCGCCCTGATTGAAACGGCATCGCATGACTGAGTCCCGGCACGCCATGTTCCGGCCACCAGCGGAAAGCGGGAGCGTGCTCATTCGCGTAGCCGATGGCTGCCCGCACAACTCCTGCGCCTTTTGCGCCATGTACAGGGGCGTGCCCTACCATGAGCACGATCAGGCCACCCTGACCCGGCGCATTGCCGAGGCTGCGACCGCATGTCCAGGCGCCCGGCGGATATTCCTGGCCGACGGCGATGTCCTGGCTCTGCCGACCAACACGCTGACTTTCATTCTGGACCAGGCGCACCATGCGTTTCCCCGACTGTCGCGGGTCAATTGCTACGCTTCCGGCCAGGCGTTGGCCGCCAAGAGCGACTGCGAACTGACCACCCTGCGCAAGAACGGCATGCACACCCTCTACCTGGGGCTTGAAAGCGGGTCCGAGGAGGTGCTGCGATTCATGGGCAAGGGCGCGGCGGTGCGCGACATGATCGAGGGCTGCCAGCGCGCCCAGAGAGCCGGACTCTCCGTATCGGTCATGGCGCTCATCGGCATAGGAGGTCAGGAGCTGTCCGAACGGCATGCAAAAGAGACTGTCGCCGCCCTGAACGCCATGCAGCCAAGGCTCCTGTCCTGCCTGCGGCTGGTTCCCGTGCCGGGCACGCCCCTGCCGCGCTGGATCGCGAGCGGCCGTTTCCGGCAACTCACGGAAGAGGAGTCCGTCCGGGAACTGCGCGACATCCTGGCTGGGCTTGACCTGCGCCGCACGGTCTTCCGGGCCGATCACAGCTCCAACATCCTGGCCCTTTCCGGCAGACTGCCCAAGGATAAGGACAGCCTCCTGGACGAACTGGACGAACTGCTCCGGTGCGGCGTTCTTGACCGGAACGGTCCCGGCCCCATGCCCGCCTTGCTCTAGTGTTCCTCTTGAATCGCCCGGTGACACGGCATTAACTCATCTTAATTCTTCAGCTATCCGAACAAACTTGCTTTTTTTCGCATATCCGGACATGCAAAACGGTCCGCGGCATCATCGCACGCGTGGTCGTGAACATGCGGTCCAACGGGCACCTTTCTCTTTACAGAACCTTGAGGTAGAAATTTCAGACAACGTCCCTTGGCGGGCAAAGCGTGCAACTCCGGCCCGCACAACATTGAGCGAGACAGAAGATGATCGACCTGCATTCATTTCAGGCGGCGGATGGCCTGCTGCAACGCATATCCATGGCCTTCATCGACTCCGGAGGCCATCAGCCCGAAGGGAGCCTCATTCTGACCACGGCCGGGTCGGTGGCGGCCATAGTTCTCGGGTATGCGCTGTGGAAACGGCTGGGCGGTGGCGGCTCCCTGAAACGGGAATCGGGCTCAACCGTCCTACTCAAAGAAATCTCGTCCATCCTGGGACAGGCCATGCTGCTTCGCAGCCGCATCGACATGAGCTTTCATCCCATCACCACCTCGCGCCAAACCATTTCCTGCACGCTGTACGAACTCCAAGGATCGGGGATCACCCTTGAGATGCCCCTCGGAGTCACCCCTTCCGAAAGCTGGCTGGGCAAACGCATGGTCTGCTATTTTCGCATTCCCCGGGAAGGCAAGGCCCCGTATTTTTACACCTTCGTTTCTTCCGTGACCGGGATCTGGCGCAAAGGGGATATCCATTACCTGGTCCTAGACATTCCTTCAAAGGTCGAACTGGGACAGAAACGAAAGCACCTGCGCCTGGAGGTCCCTGCCCAGGATATCAAGGATTTTCGAATTTGGCCGGCAACCGATGACGGATCCTTTCATTTCGAGGCGGACTCGGACAAGTGGCCTGAGCCCTTGGCCGTGTACACCCGGGACGGCAGTGACGAATTGCGCGTTCTGGACCTCTCCGGCGGAGGCATCAAATTGTCCTTCAATCAGGCGCACTACGCCGGCCTGGAAGATTTCGTGGCCCGGCACCCGGTCCTGTTCATGCGTCTGGAGCTCGAGCCGGTGGACAACATGGACTTCCCGCCGTATTTGGTAGCGGCACGGCTGCGCACCAAGGTTCAGGACCATGACCACGGCATCCTTATGCTCGGCTATGAATTCGTGGAATGTTGCGCCGCCAACGCGGCGGAAACCATCGATTGGGTCAAGATCGAACCCGAACGGGGCATCGACGAACTGGTCACATGGGTTTTCAAACGTCATCTGGAGCTTTACCGAGAACGCGAAATCGTTTAGAGGGCAAGCGTTTTTTTTCCTTCAAACCTTCCATGGGAGGACTGCGTATTTATGGATGAGGGCCCGGACAGTAGACTTTGGACCACACTGAGGCGTTTCTTTTCACGCAAGGGCGAATGCCATCTGGAAGAAGCCATTCAAGAGGCCAAGGACGGAGGCGAACTGCAGAACGATGAGATGTCCATGCTTTTGAACGTCCTGCAGCTCGATGACAAACAGGCATATGAGATCATGGTGCCCCGCACGGACATCGTCTGCGCGGAAATTGAAGAAACAATCACCGACGTTGCCAGAAAATTCTTTGAAAGCGGGCATTCACGCCTGCCCATCTACAAGGAAACCAAGGATCAGATCGTCGGCATCCTGCACTGCAAGGAGCTGCTCAGATTTTTTGTGGGCGACGACGAGGCCCCCACAAGCCTGACCTCGGTCCTGCGGCCACCCTATTTCATTCCGGAAACCAAGAACGTCAAAAACATCCTGCTCGATTTTCAGACCAACAAACAGCACATGGCCATCGTTCTTGACGAATACGGGGGAACCGCCGGCCTGGTCACGCTGGAAGATGTCCTGGAAGAAATCGTCGGCGACATCGAGGACGAATACGATCCGATCCGCCCCGAGGACATCCAGCCCGTCGATGCGGACACGTTCCTCGTCTCCGGACGGACCAGCCTCCAGGATCTGGACGATGAATGCGGAATCCGGCTGGAGTCGGAACAGGTTGAAACCGTGGGCGGCTACATCAGCGAACAGCTCGGTCGCGTCCCCGAGACCGACGAATCCCTGAACCTGCAGGGTTACACGTTTCTCATCAAGGAAGCCGATGTCAAACAGATCCAATGGGTTCTCGTCTCCAAGCCAGCATCCTGATTCGCTTTTGTTCCGCTTCGGCCCCATGTGCATGGCCCTGGTCGGGGCCTGGTTCGGCTTCGCCAACCCGCTCCTTCACTTTCCACCGGCCATCCTGCTGCTGCCGGCGGCCCTGATCCTGACGGCGTTGCGGGCCACGAGTCCCGGTCATGCCTTCCGTACCGGCCTCTTGACCACCCTGCCCGGATACGCGGCCAGCCTTTACTGGCTGGCCATTCCGGTCCACGACTACGGCAACCTGTCCTGGGCCCTGGCCCTGCCCTGCCCTGTCCTGATCGGAGGCGTGCTCGCCGCCTACGCCGGCGCGTTCTGCGCGGGAATGCATCTGGTCCGGCCCCGCCTCACACATCCCCTGGCCATGCTTTTGGCCGGACTGATGTGGGCCAGCCTGGAACTGGCGCGTAACCATTTTCTGACCGGCTTCTCCTGGCTGACCCTGGCCTCTGCCCTGGCTCCCTGGCCCGAAACCATCGGACTGGCGGCATGGGTCGGCAGTTTCGGCCTCTCCGGCCTGCTGGTGAGCATCAGCCATACCCTGACCCTGGGCCGGGGCTGGACACGGCTCTTGATCCTGCCCCTGGCCGGCCTGTGCCTGCTGCCGGGCCTGACCCGCGGTCCCGTCGTCCCCAACGGCCTCGCCTCGGTGACCATGATCCAGGGCAACATCGATCAAAGCCTGAAATGGGATGAGGCCATGCAGAACGCCATCCTGCAGACCTACGTCGGCCTGTCCCGCGCCGCCGTGGCGCAGAACGTCCCGGATCTCGTGGTCTGGCCGGAGACGGCCATGCCCTTTTATTTCCAGGACCCCTCGGACCTCTCGACCACCGTGCGTTCCAGCGTGGAGCAACTCGGAGTGCCGGTCCTGGCTGGCGCTCCCGCCTATTCCATACCCACGGAACCCGGCGCGCCCCAGTACGTGCTGCACAACAGGGCCTATCTGCTGAATAAAAACGGCGAGACCCTGTCCTGGTACGACAAGGAACACCTGGTGCCCTTTGGCGAATACGTGCCCCTGGAAAAATGGCTGCCCTTCATCTCCAAGCTGGTCCCTGGGCAGTTCGAATTCCGTCCCGGCGACAACACCGCGCCGCTGACGGCGGGCCCCCTGGCCATGGGCCTTTTGATCTGTTATGAGGCCATCTTTCCGGAACTGGCCCAAAAGCAGGTGGAGCGGGGGGCCAACGTGCTGGTCAACATCAGCAATGACGCCTGGTTCGGCTCCTCCTCGGCCCCGTGGCAGCATCTGCATCTTTCCATCCTGCGCGCCGTGGAGCAGAACAGGGCCATCATCAGGGGCACCAACACGGGCATAAGCGTCTTTATCGGCCCCGACGGCAGACTGCAGGACCCGACTGTTCTTTTTTCCTCCGGGATCGTGCACAACGCGGCCATACCGCTCTTGACAGAAACGACCTTTTACCATGACCATTTCTTTTATATACATTTGACTTTTCCCCTCCTCAGCCTTTGCCTGTTGGCCATGCTGTGGAGAAAGGATCGAAAATAACCGCGCACAACCGAGAACATCATGTTGCAATATTCGGAACTCAAGGCCAGGGCTGCCCAGCTGGACGAACGCTTCACCGACTTCTGGAGGCGGCTTTGACCTTCGTGGGCACAAGGAACGTCTGGCCGAAATCGAAAAACAACTCTCTTCACCCGGAGTCTGGGACAAACCCGAACTGCTGACCCCGGTCCTGCAGGAAAAAACCCAGCTCGCCAGCAAGGTGGATGAATGGGAGGAGCTGTCCCGCGCCCGTGACAATGTTCAGGAATGGGTCGAAATGGCTGCCGACGAACAGACCGACGAGATGCTGCAGGCTCTGGAAGATGCCCTGGAGGAGCTGAGCGCCAAGCTCGAGGCGGCCCAGATGCGCACCTTGCTCAGCGACCCCGAGGATGTCAGCGAAGCCATTCTGGAGATTCATCCCGGCGCGGGTGGCACCGAATCCCAGGACTGGGCCGAGATGCTGCTGCGCATGTACCGCCGTTTTTGCGAACGCATCGGCTTCAAGGTCGAACTGCTGGATCTCCTGCCCGGCGACGAGGCCGGCATCAAAAGCGTGACCCTGCATATCCATGGTCCCTATGCCTACGGCCAGCTCAAGGGCGAAAAAGGAACGCACCGCCTGATCCGCATCTCCCCCTTCGATTCAAGCGGGCGGCGGCATACCTCCTTTGCTTCGGTGGACATCTACCCTGATGCGGGCCAAGACATCGAGATCGAAATCAGGGACGAGGACCTTCGCGTCGACATCTTCCGCTCCAGCGGACCGGGCGGCCAGTCCGTGAACACCACGGATTCGGCCGTGCGCATCACGCACGTCCCCACTGGCCTGGTGGCCCAGTGCCAGAATGAGAAGTCCCAGCACAAGAACAAGGAAGCGGCCATGAAGGTCTTGAAAGCCCGGCTGTATGAATTGGAGCTGCAAAAAATCGCCACGGAACGTCAGGCCGAATACGTGGCCAAAGGCTCCATCGCTTTCGGCTCCCAGATCCGGACGTACACCCTGCAGCCCTACCGCCTGGTCAAGGATCACCGCACGGGCACGGAATCCAGCAACGTGGACGCCGTGCTTGACGGCAGTATCGACGCCTTTATCCACAATTACCTCCTGCACCTGCATGCACGGGTCTAACCTCTCCTCGGACGAGACCCTGCTCGGCGAACTGGAAGCGCTGGAACACCTCATCGATGAAGGCGCAAGCGGCGATGGCCTGACAGCCATCATCCGCCTCATCCGCGACGGTTCCTCCTGGCCCGAACTGGCGCGTGAAAAGAAACTCGACAAGTGGCTCGTGCTGCCCCTCGGGCAGGACAAGTTTCCGGCCTTGCGCAGGCTGCAGCAGCATCTGGAAACCCTGACCTTCCAGAAAGACCACGACGGCCTGAGCGGACTGCGCAACCGCCACGCATTCGACCAGGCCCTGGCCATGGAATTGGAACGGGCCAGCCGCTTCAAAAGCCCCTTGAGCCTGTGCATCATGGACCTCGACAATTTCAAGGCCGTGAATGACACCTACGGCCATCCCTGCGGCGACAAGGTCATCCAGGCCATGGCCTCGATTTTGGTTTCCGAAACCCGAAAAACAGATATCGCGGCCCGCATCGGCGGCGAGGAATTCGCGCTGATCCTGCCCTGCACGGGACTTCTGCGGGCGCACAAACTGCTTGAACGCATCCTTGCCGCTGTCCGGGAGGCACGTGTCGACTGCGACCAGACACCCCAGGCCTTCACCTGCTCCATGGGGCTGGCCAGCTACCGGGGCAAGCATGTTCCAGACCCGGAACGCCTGATGGCCGAAGCGGATCACGCCCTGTACAAGGCCAAGAGCAGCGGCAAGAACCGACTCGAATCGGCGCCGATCCTGGATCTGAGCCAGGGACTGGACCAAACCCTGGTCCAGCAAAACGAAAAACGTTTCCTTTTTTCCTCATTCGTGGAGCCGTCCGACAACGAAACGGACCAGGAAGGACTGATATGACCAAGGCAAATAAAACGTTGAGCATCGCCGTTGCCAGCGGCAAAGGCGGCGTGGGCAAGACAAATCTGGCCCTCAATCTGGGCTTTGCCCTGCATGAACTTGGACAGACCCTTGTTCTCCTTGATGCGGACTTGGGGCTGGCCAACCTGGACGTTCTGCTCGGCCTTTCA
>CAXNFJ010000052.1:0-9094 GCA_964201165.1 Desulfomicrobium sp. | reverse complement strand
TTCAAGTGGGGCGCGGGCGGGAAGTCGGAGTCTCGCATTTTGATAAGGAGAAGAAGTGAAAGGTTTTTACAATCGCATGTTGCTGGTCGATCTGACCAGCCGGTCCTTCACCATCGTGACGCTGCCCGACGACCTGCTGGCCGCCTGGCTGGGCGGCAAGGGCCTAGCGACCAAGCTCCTCATGGACTTGAATCCGGCCGGGGTGGACCCCATGGCTCCGGAAAATCATCTCATCTTCGCCACCGGCCCCTTCTGCGGAACCCGCATGTGGGGCGGGAGCCGCTACGGGGTGTTCACCAAGTCGCCCCAGACGGGGCGCTACTGCGAGTCCTACTCCGGCGGCAAGGCGCCCGAGGCCATCGACGCGGCCGGATTCGACGCCATCGTCCTGCGCGGCGCGGCGGACACGCCCACGGCCCTGACCGTGCATCCGGACGGCTGCGTCTTCCACGACGCTGGCGAGCTATGGGGCAAGGACAGCTTCGAGACCGAGGACCTGGCCCTGGAGCGTTTCGTCATGCCGGAGCTGCCCCACGCAAAGAAGGGCGCGGCCGTCATCGGTCCCGCCGCCGAGCAGGGCGTGCGCTACGGCATCATCAGCAACGACTACTGGCGCTGCGCAGGCCGCTCGGGCGCGGGCACGGTCATGGCCTCCAAGAAGGTCAAGGCCGTCGTCTTTCAGGGTGACCGCAAACGCGAGCCCGCCAGCCCCGACGGCGTGGCCGAGTTCGCAAAGAATTTCATGCTCAAGAACCGCGAAGGGGCGGGCGTGAAGGCCTACAAGGCCTACGGCACGACCATGATGGTGGCCATCATGAACACGGCCGGTGCCTTCCCGGCCAAGTACTGGTCCCAGGGGACCTGCGACCACTGGGAGAAGATCAGCGGCGAGACCTATCACCGCGAACACGACATCACCCCTCACGCCTGCGCCAAATGCTTCATGGCCTGCGGACGCATGGCCACCCTCGCCAAGGGGCGCCACAAGGGCCTCAAACTCGAAGGCCCGGAATACGAGACCATCTACGCCTTCGGCGGGCTGTGCATGATCGAGGAGATGGACGAGATCGCCTACTTAAACGATCTCTGCGACCGCCTGGGGATGGACACCATCACGGCCGGAAACCTCTGCGCCTTCGCCATCGAAGCCGCCAAAAGAGGCAGGATCGAACTCGACATCGACTATGGCAATGCCCGCGCCATCGCCCTGCTCATCGAACAGATCGCCCGGCGCGAAGGCATCGGCGCGGTCCTGGCCGACGGCATCGTGCCCGCCGCCAAGGCCTGGAGTCTTGAGGCGCTGGCCGTGCACGTCAAAGGCATGGAGCCGCCCGGTTACGACCCGCGCGTCTTGAAAGGCATGGGCCTGACCTACGCCATCTCCGATCGCGGCGCCTGCCACCTGCGCACCACGTTCTACAAACCCGAGCTATCCAAGATGATCCCGGCCGACATCGTGGAAGGCAAGGCCGCCCTGCTCATCGATTTCGAGGACCGCCTGATCATCTTCGACACCCTGGTCCTGTGCCGCTTTTACCGCGACATGTATGACTGGCAGACCTTGAGCCAGGGCATGGCCGAGATGATAGGCACCGATTGCTCCGTCGAAAATCTGCGCGCCACGGCCAAGCGCATCCGCGACCTGGTGCGTGAGTTCAACATCCGCGAAGGCCAGACCCCAGACGAGGATTTGCTGCCCAAACGCCTGCTTGAAGAAGCCCTACCCAGCGGCCACAGCCTCTCGTCCGAGGAAATGGTTTACATGTTGGCCGACTACTACGCCTTGCGCGGCTGGAACGAATCCGGCGCGCCGAGCTGAAACCCATGTCCCTTTGCCTGGAAAACCCCACGCGTCCGCCAAGGCCCGGCAGACACGTGGGGTTTTCCTTTTTCCGGGATGTTGTGCCCTTCACATTGAATGAGGACCGCCATGCGCGCACCTGTTTTTCTCACCGATCTGGTTGATTCCCTGACCCACGGGCTTGTGGCCGTGGACCTTGACGGAATCGTCATTCACGTCAACCGGACCACGCGCGAGCTCTTCGGGCTGGGCCAGAATCTGACCGGCAAACCGTGCAGCGAAATTTTTCCGGCCTTGGCGCCGCTCCTGGCCAAATGCCTTGAGAACAAGGAGGCCGAGCACAATCACAGCCTTGTGGAACACGGGTTTCGTCTCTTCTGCGACCTTGGCCCGTTGCGCGGCAATGGCCGGATCATCGGGGCCACGGCCTGCCTGTACCAGCGCTGGCAGCTGGAAAAGGCGGCCAGCGACCTCAACTCCACGGAACTGCTGCTGCGCCAGCTGCAGGCCATGTTCGACTCCTCCAGCGACGGGATCTGGACCTGCGACGCGGATGGCGTGGTCCTGGACATGAACAGCGCCTCGGAGAGATTCAAGGGCATCAAGTCCGGGCATGTGGTCGGCAGGCCCGTGGAGGATCTCGTGGCGCTGGGCCTTATCAACCATCCCCTCACGACCGAGGTGCTGCGGCGACGGGAACAGGTCTCGGCGGTGCAGCACGTCCCGTCCACGGGCAAGAAGCTGCTGGTCACGGGCACCCCGGCCTTCGACCCCACAGGCCAGATCTTCATGGTCGTGGTCAACGAGCGCGACGTGACGGACCTGAACCGCCTGCAGGAGCAGCTGCTGCGCGAGGAGCGGGTCCGGGAAAAGGCCCAGAATGAACTCAAAGATCTGGCCATGCTGGAACTGGAGAGCAAAGGCATTGTGGCCGAATCCCCGGCCATGCGCAGACTCCTGGCCATGGCCCTCAAAATGGCCACCCTCGACACCCTGGAGGCCCTCATCCTGGGCGAATCGGGCACGGGCAAGGGCCTACTGGCCTCCTTCATCCACAAGCACAGCCCGCGCCGGGACAAGCCGTTCATCCCGGTCAACTGCGCAGCCCTGCCGGAAAACCTGTTCGAAGCCGAACTCTTCGGCTACGAGGAGGGCGCCTTTACCGGAGCCAGGCGGGGCGGCAAGCCGGGCCTCTTCGAGCTGGCCGGGCAAGGGACCATCTTTCTGGACGAGGTGGGCGAGCTGCCCATAACCGTGCAAGCCAAGCTCTTGAAATGCTTGGATGACCGGTCTTACCTGCCCCTTGGCGGCGAAGTCGCCAAGAAGGTGCACTGCGCGGTCATCACCGCCACCAACCGCAACCTGGAGCGGCTGGTCCAGGCCAAGAAGTTCCGCAAGGACCTCTTTTACCGTCTGAACACCTTCACCCTCAAAATCCCCCCTCTGCGTGAGCGCGGGGAAGACATCTTCGAGCTGATCACCCTGTACCTGCGCCGATTCAACGACGAATTCGGGACCGCGAAGCGCATGACCCACTCGGGCATGAAGCGTCTGCTGAATCACAGCTTTCCGGGCAATGTGCGCGAACTCATCGGCCTCGTGAAAAAGGCGGTCATCATGAGCGAAGGCGACCTGCTGGACGAATATCTGGCGCAGATCCTGGGCTCCTCCAAGAGCCAGGACAAAGTTGTCGCGGCCGAAGAGCCCCTGCGAAGCCTGGAAGAGGAACTGCTCATCCACGAACGCGGGCTCCTGGTCCGGGGCATGAGCGTCTGCTCCAGCCAGCGCTGTCTGGCCGAATACCTCGGCGTGAGCCAGCCGACCATCGCGCGCAGGTTGCAGAAGCATGGGCTCAGCTGGGACTGATTCAGTTTTGAATACAAAGTCATCCCTGATTTTACTTGATTTACGTTTATGTCAAAATAAACGCATCCATCTTTTTTTCCACATGATTCTTTGTCGATAACCGCTTCGCAGTCCAATATTCACAGCTCACTGGCAGAACTTTTCTAAATCAGCTCCAACACGCTCACTGAGCACCCCGTTTTTTTACAAAATTGGTAAATATATATATTCAATTTTGAATTGAAAAGAGTTAATTCTTCAAAATTGAACGTGTTAGCAGTCAAGTTGATTCAATATTGAATTGCAGCATTTCGAAAGCAACACTTCCCCCGCACTCATAACCTCACTGTTTTCCTGAATATTCACCGATTTATCAGATCTGGCACATCGGTTGCTGAAGGGACACCATGTCGTGAGCGCGGAGGCTTCGCCGCATGCCAGGACCCACGCGCATTTCAAGGAGACCCCATGGAATACAGTCTGGAGGCCAACGCCATCTACAAGAACTACGGACCGGTCACCGCGTTGACCAACGTGGACGTGCGGGTGAGGCCGGGCGAATTCTTCACCCTGCTGGGGCCGTCGGGCTGCGGCAAGACCACGCTGCTGCGCATCATCGCCGGTCTTGAGATGCCTGATTCGGGCACGATCATGCTCCGGGGCAATAACCTGACATCCCTGCCGGCCCGGGAACGCAACGTGAACACCGTGTTCCAAAGCTACGCCCTGTTCCCGCACCTGACCGTGGCCGACAACGTGGCCTTCGGCCTGCGCTCGCGCAAAATTTCCGAAGAAGTGATCGGGTCCAAGGTTTATGCGGCCCTCGACATGGTGCACATGACCGAGTTCGCCGCCCGCATGCCCGACCAGCTCTCCGGTGGTCAGCAGCAGCGTGTGGCCTTGGCCCGCGCCCTGGTCAACGAACCCGAGATCCTGCTCCTCGACGAGCCCATGTCCGCCCTTGACGCCAAGCTGCGCACCACCGTGCAGGAAGAGCTGCGTCAGCTGCAGCAGCGCCTGGGCATCACCTCCATCCTTGTCACCCACGACCAGGACGAGGCCTTGACCGTGTCCGACCGCATCGCGGTCATGAACAAAGGGCAGTTCGTGCAGGTCGGCACGCCCATGGAGATCTACGAGCGGCCATGCAACCGCTTCGTTGCCAACTTCCTGGGCAAGGCCAACATCATCGAGGCCACCCGCGCACCGGGCGGGGTCCAAACCGAACTGGGCTTCCTGCAGGTGGATGGCGTGGACTGGGAGACAGGCTATCTGGCCATCCGACCCGAACGGGTCCGCCTGCGCGACGAGGCTCCGAAAATAAACGGAGTGCAGAGCAGGGTACGGGACGCCTTTTATCGCGGCGATCACCTGGACATCTGGCTCGAAGCCGGCAACCTGCGCCTGCGCACGGCCCCGCACCGGGCCATATCCAGCGGCGACATGGTCTGGGTCGAACTGCCGGCCGAAGCCCTGGTGGTGCTCCATGAGTGACTCCGTCATCTGGTACGGCGAGCTGACCACATCCCGCAGCCTACTGCGGCGCGGGATGGCCCATCTCTCGCCGGGCATCGCCTGGACCCTTGTCTTCTTGGCCATCCCCATGCTGGCCCTCATCCCCGTCGGTTTCGCCTCGCGCGGGAGCTACGGACAGATCGTGTGGGAATTCACCTGGAACAATTTCTACCGCCTCCTCGGACATGGCACCTTCGGCTGGTCCCCGGACTACCTGATCATCCTCGGACGCAGCAGCGTGGTCGCGGCCGTGACCACGGTCATCTGCGTGCTGCTGTCCTATCCCCTATGCTTCTACATCGCCTGCAAGCCGGCCCGGAAGCGCTACTTCTGGCTGACCCTGGTCATCATCCCGTTCTGGACCAATCTGGTCATCCGCACCTACGCGTGGCTGCTGGTCCTGGCGCCGCAGATGCCCCTGGCCAGGCTGGCCTCCTTCCTGGGCTTCATCGCCCCCGACGCCCCGCTCTATCCCACGCCGCTGGCCGTGTATCTCGGCATGGTCGGCACCTTCCTGCCCTTCGTGACCATGCCGCTCTACGCCAATGTGGAGAAGCTGGACTGGTCCCTGGTCGAGGCCGCACGCGACCTCTACTCCGGCTCCTGGAGGGTCTTCCGGCACGCCATCCTGCCCCAGACCACCCCGGGCCTGGCAGTGGGCGTGACCCTGACCTTCATCCCGGCCATGGGCATGTTCCTGGTCCCGGATTTTCTGGGCGGAGCCAAATACATGCTGGTCGGCAACCTGATCCAGCAGCAGTTCGGCACCAGCCGTGACTGGCCTTTCGGCGCGGCCGTGAGCCTTGGGCTCATGCTCCTGACCTTCATCGGCATCTGGGTGCTGCGCAAGACCGGCGGCAAGGAGGCGGTGCATTGAAAATTCATCCCCTCTTCCGCCTGGTGGCCATCGGGGCCTTGTGCTTCCTCTACATTCCGCTCTTCGCTGTGGCCGTGTTCTCGATCAACGCGTCGCGCTTCGGCCTGGCCTGGAAGGGCTTCACCCTGGACTGGTACTTCCAGCTGGCCTCCAATTCCCTGGTTCTGGAAGCGGCCCGCAACACCCTCTTTCTGGCCGTGGTCTCGACCATGGTCTCCACCGTGCTGGGCACGGCCGTGGCCATCGGCATCAAGCGCCACCCTTGGGGCAAGCGCTGGGCCGCGTTCTTCGACCTGATCCTGCATCTGCCCGTGGTCACGCCCGAAATCGTCTTCGCCGCGGCCCTGGTCATCGCCTTCGCCTTGCTGCGCTATGTCTCGTCGGCCTTTGATCCGGGCATGATGAACATGGTCATCGGCCACATCACCTTTCAGATCGCCTTCGTGGCCCTGGTCGTGGGCAGCCGCCTGGCCGCCATCTCCACGAAGATCGAGGAGGCCGCTCGCGACCTGTATGCCGACAACCTCTTCCTGCTGCGCCATGTGACTCTGCCGCTGCTGCGGCCCGGCATCGTGGCCGGGGCCATGCTGGCCTTCACCATGTCCCTTGATGACTTCGTCATCAGCTTCTTCACGGCCGGGCCGTCGTCCATGACCCTGCCGCTCTACATCTATGCCCAGGTGCGCCGGGGAGTGACCCCGGACATCCACGCCCTGTCCACCATCGTTCTGCTGATCACCATTCTGGCCGTGGTCATCGCCGAACGGTTTTCACGCACTTCCACCAAGGAGAAAAACCATGCGTAAGATCCTGCTCGCTCTCGTTTTCGTGCTGCTGACCGCCGCTTCGGCCTGGTCCGCCCAGGAACTGAACCTGTACATCTGGTCCGAGTACATGGGGCCGGAGATCGTCCCCAATTTCGAGAAACAGACCGGGATCAAGGTCCGCGTGGACTACTACGAGACTATGGAAGACATGATGGCCAAACTCCAGGCCGGCGGCGCCAGCCAGTACGATCTGGTCGTGCCCACGGACTACGGCATTCCGGCCATGATCAAGCTCGGCCTGTTGCAGGAACTGGATCATTCCAAGATCCCGAACATGAAGAACCTCAATGCCAAGTTCGTCGACGTGCCCTACGATCCCAAAAACGCCCACACCGTGGCTTACCAGTGGGGCACCCTGGGCATGCTCTACAACACGAAGAAGGTCACCGGCCCCATCTCCTGGGCGACCATGTTCGACGCGGACAAGCACGCCGGGTCCTTCGTGCTGCTCGACTCCGTGCGCGAGATGCTGGGCATTGCCCAGTGCTTCCTCGGCATGAGCGTGAACACCACGGACACCGAAGAGCTCAAGAAGGTGGTCGAGTTGATGCTCGCCACCAAGAAAAGCCCGAACTTCCAGGGCTTCGAGGGCGGAGTCGGCGGCCGGGCCAAGGTCCTGTCCGGCGGAGCCGTGGCCGCCATCACCTACAACGGTGACGGTCTGCGCGGCGTGGAGGAAGACCCCGAGAACGTGGCCTTCGCCAACCCGATCGAAGGCACGGTCATCTGGGTGGACAACATGGCCATCCCGGCCAAGGCTCCCCATCCCGAAGCCGCCTACGCGTTTATGAACTACATCCTGGACGCCAAGGTCGGGGCCGGACTGTCCAACTGGACCCGCTACCCCACCCCCAACGACGCGGCCAAACCCTTCATCACCCCCGAAGATCTAAAGAACGAAGCAATCTACCCCAAGGACGAATACATGGGCAAACTGCAGTTCATCAATGATCTGGGAGAAGGGGCGCGCATCTACGACGAAATGTGGACCATGATCAAAACCCGCTAGCTCTGTAGGCAACGCCACGCATCGCGGACGGCAACCCCGTCCGCGAACACCCGCCGCACCGAAAGCCCTGACGCCCGGATCGGACGAGTGTGGCCCGTACGCAAATTTTTTTGGAGAACATCATGCATCGCGACATTTCAAAGGCCCGGGCCGAAGCCCGTTTCATGCTCGAAGCCATCCACACTCCCGACGACCAGCTGACCCTGGAACAACGCCAGGACATCGCCAGAAAAACCGTCGAAAACTTCCGGGACCACATCAACAAGGGCTTTCTGAGCTACCGCAAGTCCGTGACCCAGGCCGAGGATTTTGCCTACACCGAATGGCAGGGCCAGGGTTCGGTCATGCGCGACGTGCTGGGCCGCGAGTTCATCGACATCCTCGGCGGCTTCGGCCTCTACAGCCCCGGCATCCGCCACCCCAAGATCGTGGCCGCCGTCAAAGCCCAACTCGACCGCTCCCCGCAGTACAGCCAGGAGATGCTCGACCCCTTGCGCGCCCAACTGGCACGTGTCATCGCCCTTTTGACCCCCGGCGACATCCAGAATGGCTTCTTCGCCAACAGCGGCACCGAGGCCGTGGACGGGGCCATGAAGCTGGCCAAGATGTACACGGGCAAAGCCGGGTTCATCTCCACCCTGAAAGGATTTCACGGCAAGTCCCTGGGCGCGCTCTCGCTCCTGGGCAAAGCCGTGTACCGCGAACCGGCCATGCCGCTCCTGGAGAACGTGACCCACGTGGAATTCGGCGACGCCGAACAGGTCGAGCGCGCCCTGTCCATTGCCCAGGCCGTGGGTCAGGGCGTGGCCGCCGTGGTGGCCGAGCCCATCCAGGGCGAGGCGGGCGCCGTGGTGCCGCCGGACGACTACTGGCCGCGCCTGCGCCAGATCTGCGACCACTACGGCGTGCTGCTCATCGCTGACGAGGTCCAGACGGGTTTCGGCCGCACGGGCACCATCTTCGGCGTGGACCACTGGGACGTGACCCCGGACATCATGTGCTTCGGCAAGGCCCTGGGCGGCGGCGTGGTGGCCATGAGCGCCTTCTTCGCCAAGGCCAGGATCTGGGAATGCCTGACCCCCAACCCTTTCATGCACACCACGACCACGGGCGGCAACCCCCTGGCCTGCGCGGCCGCCCTGGCCCACATCGAGGTCATGCTGGACGAGGACACCCCCGGCCAGGCCAGGGACAAGGGCGCGTATGTCATGGGCAAGCTC
>CAXNFJ010000051.1:0-9115 GCA_964201165.1 Desulfomicrobium sp. | reverse complement strand
TTTTTAGCGCGCGGGCTGGGCGGCTATGAACTCCTCGATCTGGTCGAGGAAAATGGGCCGTGAAAAATAATAGCCTTGGGCGAATTCGCAGCCCATTTCCTTCAAGGTGAGATATTGCTGCTCGGTCTCGATGCCTTCGGCCACCACGGACAGGCCCAGGCTGTGGGCCAGGTTGACGATGGTGCGCACGATGACCCGGTTGGCATGCTGGTCCAACTGGGTCACGAAGCTGCGGTCGATCTTCAACGTGTCGATGGGAAAGCGCTGCAGATAGCTCATGGACGAGTATCCCGTGCCGAAATCATCAACCAGGATGGACACGCCCAGGTCCTTCATGATCCGGAGTTTCAGGATCGTCGCCTCCGGGTTGGTCATGACGTCGCTTTCCGTGATTTCCAGCTTGAGCTGGACGGGATTGACATCGTTGTGACGAATGCAGTTGTACAGATTCTTGACCAGGTCCGGACTGGAAAACTGACGGGCCGAGAGGTTGACCGAAATGCTCAACGTGTTTCCCGGATAGGTATCCATCCAGGCGCGCAGCACCAGGCACGATTGCTCCAGCACCCATTGTCCGATGGGCAGGATGAGCCCGGTCTGCTCGGCGATGGGAATGAACTCGCTGGGCGGCACCCAATCCTTGTCCTTGGGTTTCCAGCGCAGCAGGGCTTCAAAGCCGCTCAAGACCGGCTCCTGTCCGATGGAAAAAATGGGCTGCAGGGCCAGTTTGAGCTCATCGTCGCGGATGGCGTTGCGCAGCCGGGTTTCCGTGTCCAGTTTTTTGATGGCCAGATCCTGCATCTCGGGCACGTAAAAGCGCAACTGGTCCAGGCCTTGCCCCTGGGCATGGCGCAGAGCGATGTTGGCTCCCTGCAGGAAGTGCTCGGGCGAGGTGTATTCGTTGGGGCCGAAGAGGGCGCCGAGGCACGCGCTGATATGCATGGAGTGATCTTCGATGACCAAGGTGCGATTCAGGGCGGCCTTGATTTTTTTGATTGCCGTGGTGCCTGTTTTTTTGGAAGACAATTCTTCAAGCAGGACCACGAACTCATCGTCGCCCAAGCGGGCAACGGTATCGATGGATGACACTTCTCCGAGCAGGAGGTGGGCGATGGCCTTCAGCAGATGATCGCCTATGAAATGTCCGAGACTGTCGTTGATGTCCTTGAAACGGTCGATGTCGACCAGCACCACGGCAAAGAGATAGTCCTCGCGCACCTGTCCGCGTTCCATGGCCTGTTTGATGCGATCCAGGCACAGGGCCCGGTTGGGCAGGTTGGTCAGCGCGTCGTGAAAGGTGCGGTGCTGCAGGTGTTTTTCAGCATCCTTGCGCTTGGTGGTGTCCTCGAAAATGGCGGCCACCTGTTGTGGCTGAGGACTGAAGGCGACGACGGAAAAATGCTTGCCCACGAAGCTCGCGAAGCTGTCGAAGCGGATTGACTCGCGGGTCATGGCGGTTCTGGCGAAAATATCGATCCAGAAAGGCTCAACCTTGTCCGAAAGCTCGCGCAGAGTGCGACCGATGATCTCGTGCGCGGGCATGGCGAAGAAGCGGGCAAAAGCTGGATTGACGTCGAGAAAAAGAAGGTCGGTGGGTCGTCCGGCCTCATTCAACATGACCTCGTGCAAGGCGAAGCCGTTGAGCATGGAGTCGAAAAGAAGCCGGTATTGCTGTTCGCTTTTTTGCAGGGCCTGGCCGGCGGCATGTTTGTAAAGGGCGATCTCGATGGCCACGTGCAGGTCGCGGGACTTGGCGGGCTTGATGATATAGCCGAAGGTTTCGGTGATCTTGGCTCGATTCAGGGTTTCTTCGTCATCATGTCCGGTCAGGAAGATGATGGGAATTTGCGTATTCTTGAGTATGGCTTGTGCCGCCTCGATGCCGTCGATGCGGCCATCGAGGAAAATATCCATGAGAATCAGGGAGGGGGTCTGCCGGGAGACGGAGAGAATGGCCTCTTCGCCGGAGGTGATGATGCCTTGGACCTTGTACCCGAGCTGCTCAAGGCGTTGCTGCATGTCGAAGGCGACAATGACGTTGTCTTCGACCAAAAGGATGCTGGGCTGGTTCTGCTGTGGGTCTGAAAAGTTCATGTGTGGCAGCGTAAGTACTTGTATTTAGGTTTCAGTAGTGCCTGTCGGTATGCCTTTTCTGGCTGATATCGACAAGTTATTTCTTGATATTACTAAAATACAGGTTGTTGACAAGAGAGGACTTCTCGTATTCGTCATAGGTGCCATACACGACCCGCTGTTGCAGGAGTGGTAAAATTTGGGGGGCAACAATCAGAATTTGTTGCAAAATTATGTCGCTGATGTAGATTGATATCGTCAGAACCCGTGTGTAAGACCATTTTAGCCCAAGATCCCTTGTACGAGGAGTCGCTTATGTCCGTTATCACCCGCGAAGGAAACACCGCTACCATCACCCCGGGGCAGGATCTCGTATCCTCCATGGTTCCGGGCTTCAAGCAGGAGCTGAACGCGTTGCTCGCCGAATCTTCCACGGAGTTGAGGCTTGATCTGACCGGAACAGGGATGATGGATTCCATTGGCATCGGAGTGATCATCGCCACGCATAATTCCATGAAGAAAAAAGGTGGTAAGCTGATTATCACCAACGCTTCCGAAAATATTACAAAGCTTTTCCGGTCCATGCGCTTGGACCAGCATCTGACATTGGACGCGTAGCGCGAGAATGGATTTTTTCCTGCGATAGTCCCCATGTCGGGCACGGCGGGCCAGGATGCAGGGGACCGCGCCGGATAATCCAGGAACTGCTTTTCGAAGACCTTCGCAGACGGAGCGATTTTGCCATTTGGGACCAGTGCCGGTGGATGCGGGACCCTTAATTGAAATCTATACGGAGTTCGCACAATGATGATGGATGACGAAACTCTCCAAATGTACGTGGAAGAAGCCACCGAACACCTCGGGGATATCGAAAACGATTTGCTGGCCATCGAGCAGGCGGGGGCCGACATCGATGTGGAGTTGGTCAACAAGGTCTTTCGCGCGGCGCATTCCATCAAGGGCGGAGCCGGGTTTCTGGGCCTGACGCGGATCAAGGATCTGGGGCACAAGATCGAGAATGTCCTGGACATGGTTCGCAACCGCGAGCTTGTGCCCGATCCGGAAGTGGTCAACATCGTCCTCCTGGCTTTCGACAAGTTGCGGGACATGATCTCCAACGTGGCCCAGAGCAACGACGAATATATTGACGACCATGTCGCGGCCCTGACCGCGGCTGCGTCCTCCACCCTGCACGCCGAGGAGAAGGCGTCGGTGGAGCGCAGGGTGGATGTCAAGGATCGCCGTGGCCGGACCGTGTTCGAGGTTCCGGAGTTTGATCTGCTCCAAAACCGCAAAGGCGGGAAGAATCTCTACCTGCTGGAATTCGATCTCATCCACGATGTGCAGCGCAAGAACAAAACTTTTTTCGATATCCTGAAAAGCATGGATTCCACAGGAAACATTCTGGACTTGAAGGTCGATTTCGAGGCGGTCGGGACCTTGGAGGATGACGATTTTTCCAACCGCATTCCGCTGTTCGTACTTTTCGGTTCCATTATAGAAGATGACATCATGCCCGCATTGCTGGACCTGGGGAGCGACTTCATCACGATCTTGAATTTCGACCTTCCTTCGGCCCCGCAAGCCCCGCCGGTCGATGTTGTGCCGGAGCCACTACCGATCCCGCAAGCCGTGCGTGATGACCAGAACGACGCTCGGATTTCGGAAGTTTCCGGCGGTGCGACCCTGGCGATGCCACCTTCCGCACCGGTGGCTCCGGTGGTTTCGAGCACTCCTGTCCCGCCGCCGGCTCCCAAGGCTGAATCCCAGCCCAACGGCGCGGCCGATGACGATTCCGTCCGAAAGAGCGATCCCAAGGCGCCCAAGTCCGCCATCAGCCAGCCCGATTCCTTGCGCGTGCATGTCAGTCTGCTGGAAGATCTGATGAACCTGGCCGGTGAACTGGTCCTGAGCCGCAACCAGCTCATGCAGGCCATTTCCACCAACGCCATTCACCAGATCGAAGTGGCTGGTCAGCGGATCGATCTGGTCACCTCCGAGCTGCAGGAAACCATCATGCTGACCCGCATGCAGACCGTGGGCAACATCTTCAACAAGTTCCCGCGCGTGGTCCGCGATCTGGCCCGCACCCTGGGCAAGGAAATGGATCTGCAGCTGGAAGGCAACGATGTCGAGCTGGACAAGACCATCATCGAGGGGCTGGGCGACCCCCTGACCCATCTGGTGCGCAATTCCGCCGATCATGGCATCGAAATGCCCGATGAGCGCGTGGCCGCGGGCAAGTCCGCCATGGGCACCATCGTGCTCAAGGCCTATCACGAGGCCGGACAGGTCATCATCGAGATCGTCGACGACGGCGGAGGCCTGAATACGGACAAGATCGTGGCCAAGGCCCTGAGCCGTGGCCTCATCACTCCGGATCATGCCAAGACCATGTCCGACAAGGAGAAGGCCAACCTGATTTTTCTGCCGGGGCTGTCCACGGCCGAGCAGGTGACCGATGTTTCCGGACGAGGCGTGGGCATGGACGTGGTCAAATCCAACCTGGATCAGCTCGGCGGGCAGGTGGACATCGAGACCGCGCGGGGCAAGGGCACGACCATCCGCATCAAACTGCCCCTGACCCTGGCCATCATCCCCAGCCTGCTCGTGTCCGTGGGCCAGGAACGCTACGCCATCCCGCAAGTCAACGTCGACGAGCTGCTGCGCATACCCGTCACCCAGATTCATGAGCGGGTGGAGATGGTGGGCGATGCCGAAGTGCTCTTGCTGCGCGGCGAGCTCATTCCTTTGCTGTATCTTTCCAATGTGCTCGGTCTCGATAACTCGTCCTGCGAGGCATCGCGGATGGTCGGCGAGATGTTGCGGGGCGAGAAGAGTCTTCAGCAGGTCGAAGAGGACGGTTGCATCATGGCGGACGTCAACCTGGTCGTCGTTTCGGCCGGGCAGTTCCGCTACGGCCTGGTGGTCGACCAGCTCCACGACTCCGTGGAGATCGTGGTCAAGCCTCTGGGCAGGCATTTCAAGGAATGTCAGGGCTACGCCGGAGCGACCATCATGGGCGACGGGCATGTGGCGCTCATCCTGGATGTGGCCGGTCTGGGCCGTCTGGGCGATTTGAGCCTGACGGTGAGCCGGGACCGGAGCACGCTAATGACCAAGGAAGTTGAGGTCGGGACGGGTCAGGACAAGCTTTCCCTTTTCGTCTTCCGCAACACCCCGCAGGAACACTGCGCCGTGCCTCTTGATCTTGTGGCCAGGGTGGAGCTGATCGACGCCAAGGAGATCGAGGAGGTTGGCGGCCGGAGGGTCATCAAGTACCGCGGTGGAACCCTGCCCGTCTTTTCCCTGGATCAGGCCACGAACGTGGGGCTTCTGGAACTTTCCGGGGAACTTATCGTCATCGTCTTTCTCATGGCCGGACATGAAATCGGCCTTTTGGCCAAGCCTCCGGTGGACGCCATCGAGACGCAGGTGGCCATCGACGGCTTTACCTTGAAACAGCCAGGCATCAGCGGTTCGGCGGTCATCGGCGAGAACACGACCTTGATCGTCGACATCTACGAACTGATCCAGACTGTTCAGCCCGACTGGTTCGCCGTGCGCGGCAGCATCGAGATCGCCGACGACGCGGGCGAAGTGGGCGTGCCGCATCTCCTTTTGGTGGAGGATTCCGATTTCTTCCGCACCCAGGTCAAGAAATTCATCGAGGATGACGGGTATTCCGTGGATGCGGCCGAGGACGGCCTGGTGGCCTGGAACATGATCAACGCCGAGCCCGAAAAGTACGATCTCATCGTGACGGACATCGAGATGCCCAACATGGACGGATTCGAGCTGTCCCGACGCATTCGCCAGGACAAGCGTTTTTCCCTCATCCCCATTGTGGCCCTGACCTCCCTGGCCGGGGACGAGGACGTGGCCCGAGGCAAGGCCGTGGGCATTGACGATTATCAGGTCAAATTGGACAAGGAGCGGCTCCTGCAGTCCATCTACGAGTGTCTGAAACGCTACGCCTCTTAAAATGCCCGGGGGAGCGACCTTGGGTTTGAAGAAACTTGGTGTACGGAGTACGCTCAATGCTTAATGTTCTCTCAAGGAGAATTGCATGAAACAGCAGGCCCAGGAAAAGACGGGTGCCTTGCAGATGTCCTGCTTTTATGTAGGCTCGGCCCTGTGCGGGATTGACATCAATGTCATCCAGGAAATGAACAAACAGATGGAAATGACCAAGGTTCCGCAGGCTCCTTCGTATGTGCTCGGCATCATGAACCTGCGCGGACGGATCGTGACCATCATCGATTTGGGTCGCAAGCTGGGACTGGCCCCTTCGAAAACCACGGAAACCAGCCGGATCATCATCGTCAATTCCCGCGATGAGAACATCGGTCTGCTGGTCGACAGGATCACCGACGTGGTCACGGCCAAATGGGAAGACGTGGAGCCGACCCCCTCCAATATCAAGGGGTTGAAGGGCAAGTACTTCCAGGGCGTGCTCAAGTCCTCCAAGGACCTCATCGCTGTTTTGGACGTCGGGGAAGTGCTGGCTGATGATTTGGGCTGACAACAGTAAGGAGCTTGGATGAATCTGCGTGTTCTGGTTGTGGACGATACGATCATGTATCGCAAAGTGGTGGGCGATATCCTGGCCGAAATTCCTGGAGTGGAGGTGGTGGGTACCGCCAGCAACGGCAAGATCGCAGTGTCCCGCATCGCTTCCCTGAAGCCCGACCTCATCACGCTTGATGTGGAAATGCCGATCATGGACGGGCTCGAAACCCTGCAGGAGATTGACAAGAATTATCCTGAGGTGGGCGTGATCATGCTCTCCACCCTGACCAAACGCGGCAGCGAAATCACCATGAAGGCTCTGGAACTGGGTGCCTTTGATTTTATCGCCAAGCCCGACGCCGACGCCAGGCAGGAAAATGTGCAGATGCTCAAAAATGCCCTCCTGCCGCGCGTCAAAGCCTACGCCAAACGTTTGGAGATGAAGCTTCTGCTCAAGCAGAGGGTACGGCCTGCCGGGGCTGTGGCACCGGTCCCGCCAAGACCGCCGGTCGCCGTGCCATCCAAGCGAACGGGCAAATCCAAGGCCGTGGTCATAGGCATCTCCACCGGAGGTCCCAACGCCCTGACCAAGATGCTGCCGCAGCTTCCCAAAATGGGAGTGCCCATTTTCGTCGTCCAGCATATGCCGCCGGTATTCACCAAGTCCTTGGCCGAAAGCCTGGACTCCAAGTGTCAGTACGAAGTGCGTGAAGCCGAAAACAACGAAACGGTTCGACCCGACGTGATCTATATCGCGCCCGGCGGCAAGCATATGCGGGTGGCTTCGGGCACCGGTGGCGTTAAAATCATCCAGATCACCGACGATCCGCCCGAAAATAATTGCAAACCGGCCGTGGACTACCTGTTCCGTTCCGCGGCCCGTGAGTACGGCGCCCTGGTGACCGGCGTCATCATGACCGGCATGGGCGGGGACGGAACCCTGGGGCTTCGCGTGCTCAAAAGTTTCGGAGCCGTGACCATCGGCCAGGATGAGGAATCCTGCGTGGTTTATGGCATGCCCAAGACCGCCGCAGAGGCCGGGGTCGTGGACGTGGTCACCCCTTTGCAGATGATCGCCCCTGAGATCGTCCGCACGGTGCGTTAGCCGTGCCAACATCAACAGCGGCGGCAACATGACTTCCATCACCGCAGACGAATTCAATGTCCTGACCAAGTACATCTATGCCGTCTCCGGCGTGGCGCTGGACTCCACCAAGACATACCTGGTCGAAACAAGGCTCAAGTCCATGATGCAACGCTACGGCTGCGCTTCGTACATGGAACTGCATACCAAGGCCAAGGGGGACCAGAGCGGGAACATGGAGAAGGAGATCGTCAACGCCATCACCACCAACGAGACTCTTTTTTTTCGCGACGCGTCACCCTTTGAAGTCTTCAAGCACAAAATCCTGCCGGACCTCATCGACGCCCGGTCCAAATCGAGTTCCGGGCGGTCCATTCCCATTCGCATCTGGAGCGCGGCCTGTTCCACCGGCCAGGAAGTCTACAGCATCGCCATTGCCCTGCGCGAAGCCCTGGGCAACTTGAGCAATTTTCAGATATCCATCATCGGCACGGACATCTCCGACGAGGCCGTCACCAAGGCAAGCTACGGAAAATACAATAAATTCGAGATTGAACGTGGTCTGCCGGTCCAGACTTTGAACAAATATTTCACCCTTATGGGTGACGGGTGGAAAATTAAGGACGAGATCCGCTCCATGGCCGTCTTCAAGAAGTTCAATCTGATGAAGCCGTTCGCCGGGCTCGGCAAATTCGATGTGGTTTTTTGTCGCAACGTGGCCATTTATTTCACTCCGGCAGACAAAAAATTGGTCTTTGACAAGATCGCCGGGGTGCTGGAACCCGATGGGTCGCTGATTATCGGTTCCACTGAATCCCTGACCGGGGTGACGAACATGTTCGAGGCAAAACGTTACATGCGCTCCATCTTTTATCAGCCCTCGGATGGCTCCGCCCCCATGTTTTCCTACTCGGCCGCGTCTGCCCCGGCACCCGGATTCCGATCGCCTCCTTCCGGAGCGGCTCCTTCCGGAGCGACTCCCTCCCGATCGGCTCCCTCCCGATCGGGTGTTCCCCCCACGGTCCGTTCGCCTTTGCCAGCCCCCAGACCCGCGCCCGTTGTCGCACCGGGGCTCCCTTCCGGCACGGTTTCGCGACCCGCGCCATCGGTTTCTGGCGTGTCCGGACAGCCTCTTCAGCCCGTCATGCAGGAGACCATGGAAAAAGTGGTGGACGCTGCGGAGACAATGCCCCAGGAAACTGCCGCACGCTCCATCGCCACCGCACCGCGTCCGACTCCGGCGAGATCGCCGTCCGCGCAGGTTTACCGGGCTGGAGACAAGACCGAACTCAAACGCCTGCTCATGCAAAAAAAACAGCAGACCAAGGCCTGATCGTTTCCTCCACAGGAGAGCACATGCCCATTCTTTGGACTCCGGATATCCCGGATGTCACGGACGCTTTTTCCTTGGAGCACCCGGAGGTCGGCGTCATTCTGGGCGCGGGC
>CAXNFJ010000050.1:0-9150 GCA_964201165.1 Desulfomicrobium sp. | reverse complement strand
CGGAAGCGGACTCGGACCGAAGCCGCGTCCCAGAACCAGACCATGGCCTGTTCCACATCGGCCATGTGGATGGTGAGCCGCTCTGTCAGTGTATGAAGCCGTTCAAGCTCCAGATCATGCATGCACCCGCCGGGCCGGATCAGTCCCCGGCCGAAGCGGTTGCCGCACAAAAGGGCGGTCAGGTTCAGAAAATCCCCCCGTATTTTTCCGCACGCCGCCGAGGTGGGCAGGAAGGCGACATCCAGGGCCAGGGCGCCGATGTCGCCGGTGTGGTTGGCCAGTCGTTCAAGCTCCAGGGCGATGGCCCGCAGCCACTGCGCCCGCAAGGGGGCCTCCACCCCGCCCAGCGCTTCCAGGACCGTGGCATGGGCCGTGGCATGGGCAATGGTCGTGTCTCCGGCGATGGTTTCCATCTGGGTCATGGTCGCCGGATGAGGTCCGCCCGCCAGCGCTTCCTCAATGCCCCGATGCTGGTAGCCGAGGGCGATCTCCAGATGCATGACCTCCTCGCCCGCGCATTGAAAGCGGAAGTGGCCGGGCTCGATGACGCCTGCGTGCACCGGACCTACGGCCACCTCATGCACCTCGCCGCCTTCCACGCGGAAGAACGGGGCATTGGCGGGGGCATTGCCGTTGGCATGGCGCACCGGTTTGAGCCACGGGTGTCCGACGGGAACCAGTCCGTGCTGTTCCCAGACCTCGCGTTCAAAGAGGTGGGCCTGGGGGTGCCTGGGTGTCAACGACGGGTAGGACCCGCTCACGGGTTCGCTGCGGGCCACGCCGAGGATGCTTTCGGAATCCATGGCCAGCACCGCGACCAGGATCGTGCCGTCATGGTCCGGCACTCCGAACCAAGAGCACAGTCGCGCCCCGGCATGAAGCAGTTCGCCGGTCACCCGGGCGAGTTTCGTCGCCGAAAAGACCGGGACCGAGGCCCACGAAATCCGGGATGCGTTGGCAAAGGAAAAGAAGGGGGCGAGTGTGTTCATGGTAGTGGGAAGAGTTGAAGGACTGCGGCGGACCAGGCATCCTTGAGGATGGCCGGGGTGAAAAGACCAAGCCAGAGCGATGCGGTCAGCAGGATGAGGGGGGGCAGGATGAGCCCGACCGATTCCTTGAGATGCGCGGGGTTCGTTTTCATCTGCCGAGGCCGTCCGTCGACAACCGAAAAAACGATGCGCGACAGCCCGAAAAACGCGAGCAGCAGGCATGCCAGAAAGATGCCGATGGCCCAGCCGTGACCTGTGGCCAGGCCGGTACGGACAATGAGCAGTTCACTGAAAAAGGGCCCGAAGGGCGGGCAGGCGGTAATGGCGAACATGCCCGCGACAAAGAGCAGGGACGACAGCGGGAGCACCTTGGACATGCCTCGCACCTCATCCGTGGAGGCCGAGCCCGCGGCCCGCTGCAGGTTGCCCGCGCTCAGGAAAAGAGTGCCCTTGGTCAAACCGTTGCTCCAGACATGAAAGAGAGCGGCAAAGACCCCGGCGCTGCCAAAGGAGGCGGCGATGCACAGGATGCCCATGTGCTCGATGCTTGAATAGGCGAGCATGCGCTTGAAATCCCGGGTCCGGAGCAGGAAGAGGGCCGCGATCAGGGTCGAGAAAAGTCCCATGGCGAGCAAGGTCTGGTTGGCCATGGCCCCTTCCCCGGCGGCGTCGATCACGGATTTGATCCGCAGGATGGCCATGAAGGCCACGGACGTGACACCGCCCGCGAGCAGGGCGCCGACTATGCCCGGACTTTCACCGTAGGCGTCGGGCTTCCAGGTGTGCATGGGCGCCAGACCCATCTTGGTGCCATAGCCGACCAGGAGCAGCACCCACGCGGTCAGGACCCATACCCGGGACAGGCTCGGGCCGTGCGCGAGCAGGGCGGTAAAGGTGATGTCGCCGCTGCCGCCCCCGTGCAGGGACGCGTAGCCCAGGCAGATGGAACCGAGCAGGGACAGGGCGATGCCCGTGCCGCCGACCAGCAGGTATTTCCAGGTCGCCTCGAAGGCGCGGGGGGTGCCGCTGAAGTGAATGAGAGGCACGCAGGCCAGGGTCACCGCTTCGGTGGCGATCCACAGGATACCCAGATGCCGGGCCTGATGGCCGGCGCTCAGGAGTCCGAGCACAAGCAGCAGGGACGGGACAAAGACGCGGTTGTCCTGCTCCTTGAGCTGCAGATAGCCCACCGCGTAGCCGGCGCAGATCAGAAAAAGCAGGGACACTCCGGGCAGGATGGCGCGGGCCAGGGGGTCGAAGGCCAGCCAGGCGCTCGGGTCCACGACCGGAGGCCGGATCAGGAGCCACAGGCACAGCATTGTGTGCATGAGACCCACGGCGGGCAGGAAAAGGGGCCGCGTGCGTTTGTGCGGCCAGATGGCGGCCAGCACGGCCCCGCTGAGGGGGATGAGGATGAGGAGAAATGAGTTCATTCGTGCAGCGCCGTGAGTTTGCGGGTGTCCAGGGAATCGAAGGCCCGTTGGATGCGGTCAACGATGATGCCGATGACAAAGACGCCGACGGTGACGTCGAGCAGGATGCCGAATTCGACCAGGATCGGGGTGGAGCGGATGAGCAGCAGTCCCGCGAGGTAGATGCCGTTTTCCAGGATCAGATAGCCGCAGACTTGGGAGATGGCCTTGGTCCGCCCGATGAGCAGGATGAATCCGGTCAGGATGAGGGCGATGGCCCCCGGAACCTGCAGGGTTCCGGCATGTTCGGGCAGGAGGGGCAGGTAGCGGGCCAGGGCCACGGCGGCGATGGTCGCGCCTGCGCCGAGCAGCAGGGACGGGATGTACCCGATGAAGGGCTCCAGTTCGCGGGCGATGTTGGTGGTGCGCATGGCCCGGTGCAGCAACCCCGGGATGAGGAAACCCTTGCCCGCCACAGTGGCCAGGGTGATGAGCACGAGCCGCCAGTCAAAGCCGTGGCTCTCCAGCACCAGCGGCAGAAGGCCGAGAAGAACCCCCTGCACGGCCACTGCGCGGATGAGCACGGGCAGGCGGCTGGTGCCGAGAGCCAGCAGGTTGAAGCCCATGGCCAGACCGATGAGCAGATTGAGAATGTCGTTCATATGTCACCCATCCAGGTCAGCAGCAGGGGGAAGAGGCAAAACAGAAAGCCGATGGTCAAAAGCAGCGGCACCCGGCGAAAGGCCAGTCGCGCGGTCAGTGACTCGACCAGCCCCACGGCCACGGTGACCAGGAGCACGCCGAGGACGAGGACTGCCATCGAGGCCAGGAGCGGCAGTTCCGCCAGGGGCAGCACCGCCTGGACCAGAAAAACGGAGAAGAGCAGCAGTTTGACCGAGGCACCGTGCAGGATCAAGGCCAGGGGCGGCCCGCTGTGGTCCAGGACCATGACCTCGTGGATCATGGTCAATTCGAGGTGGGTGTTCGGGTCGTCAAAGGGCACGCGGCAGTTTTCGGCCAGGAGGATGATGAAAAGCCCCACGGCCAGGAGTGCCGCACCCGGGCCGGGCAGGGGCTCGAACAAGGACGACAGGCTGATGCTGCCGGACTGAACGACCAGGGTCAGCACTGCGGTGATGATTCCGATTTCGGCCAGCACGGCATAGCTGACTTCGCGGGCCGCGCCCATGCCTTCAAAGGCCGAGCCCGTCTCCATGGCTCCCCAGGCGGTGCAAAAGCGGGCCAGGGCCAGAAGGTAGACCAGCAGCAGAACGTCTCCGTCAAAAGACACGGTCGTCCCCGCGCCGCCCAGGGGGAGCAGTTGAGCCGCGCCGACAACGGCCACCCAGGCCACGGCCGGGGCGATGATGAAACCGGGGGAGGCCAGGGTGCTGATGACCACTCCTTTGCGCCACAGTCGGGCCAGATCGTAATACAGCTGCAGCACGGGGGGGCCCTGCCGGCACGCCACCCAGGCCTTGACCTTGTTGATGATGCCCGGAAGGAGCGGCGCCAGAAGAAGCCATGCCAGCAGGCGCAGCGGAATATCGAGATATAAGGACATCACATCCCTCCCTGGACAACCAGAAGCCCGAGTGCCGTGACTCCGAGGAAAACATAAAGAATGTAGAGGTGCAGCCGGCCATGCTGCAGCTTCTTGGCCCAGTCGGCGACGAAGAGGACGCCCCTGGCTGCCGGCTCGATGCCCTTTTCCAGCACGGACTCCGGCACCCGTTGCAGGCTGCGGGCTTTGGTTGGAAAAAGGCCGCGCACCCGTCGAATCAAATTTTCAGGCTGCAGCAACCAGGAAAACCAACCGCCCGCGATGCCGGCAAAGGAACCGCTCGTGTACTGCATGTGCGACGTCGGGGCCACATAGCCGCAGTCCCAGGTCAAGGCGTGCCGGGCGCCGTTTGTCCGAATCTTGCGCAGCATGAAAAATCCCCCGGCCACGAGTACGCAGAACAGGATTGTGTGCGCTCCGCCCAGGGACCGTGCCGGGAGAAGCGGATCTGCCCCGGCCCATTGGGGAGCCCACGCGGCCAGAGCGCCCAGGATTGGACGGAAGAAAAGGGCGGGCAGCAGCCCGATGCAGACCATGATCCCGGCCAGCAGGAGCATGGGGGAGCGCATGAGCCAGCCGCATTCGACCGCTTTTTCGGCTATTTTGCTGCGCGGGGCCCCAAGAAAGACGATGCCCACGGCCTTTGCAAAGGCGGCCAGAGCCAGCGCTCCGGCTCCGGCCAGGATGATGACGGCGGGCAGGACCCCCACGGCGGCTCCCTTTTGGGCCACGGCGCGCAGCAGACCAAGATAGATAGCCCATTCGCCCACAAAGCCGTTCAGCGGCGGCAACCCGGCCACCGCCACGGAGCCGAGGGCGAAGAGTGCCGCGGTCCAGGGCATGACCCGCCACAATCCGCCCAGGCGGCTCATGTCCCGGGTTCCTGTGGCGTGCAGCACGGAACCGGCGCCGAAAAAAAGCAGGGACTTGAACAGGCCGTGATTGATGATGTGCAGGAATGTTCCGGCAAGAGCGGCTTGGCCCCACGCGGGATGCCCGTTCTGGACGGCCAGCAGGGAGAGCCCGAGACCGAGCATGATGATGCCGACATTTTCCACCGAGCAATAGGCCAACAGGCGCTTGATGTCGTTTTGAGCCAGGGCGAAGGCAATGCCGAGAAGGGCGCTGGCGCAGCCGATCCAGAGCACCACCCATCCGGCATTGGAGGGGAGCGGCAGCCAGCCGCTGAAGCGGACAATGCCGTAGACGCCCATTTTGATGGCCACGGCGGACATGATGGCCGAGACATGGCTTGGCGCATTGGCGTGGGCCGAGGGCAGCCAGATGTGCAGGGGGAACATGCCCGCCTTGACCCCGAACCCGAAGAGCGCAAGCCAAAAGAGCGGAGCCAGGTCCGCATGGACATGCACGGGACCCAGATCCCAGGTTCCGGTGCGGGCGGCCATGGCGGAAAAGAAGGCGGTCAGCGCCATGGTCCCGGCATGGGAGGCGGCCAGATACAGCCAGCCGGCCTTGCGCACCTCCGGACGGTCGTGATCCAGGGTGATGAGAAAATAGGCGCTTAAGGCGAACGCTTCCCAGGCAAAGAGAAAGTGCAGCCCGTTGCCACAGGTCAGGACCAGTCCCATGCTGAGCATGAGCGCGCTCCACCAGCATCGTCCCCGGGGCGCGGAGTGGGGAAAATGGTGCTCGGACCAGTATTCATGGGCGTAGAGCGCGCCAAGACCACCGACCAGACAGACCAGGACGAGGAAAAGAGCGCTGACTGCGTCAAGGCGCAGGAACAGCTTTTCCCCGCCTAGGGCGAATGCGTTGCGCCAGACCCAACTCCCGCCCGTGACCAGGATGTTCATGGCCGCACCCAGCCCGCAGAGAGAGCCGAGCACGGTCAGTCCCAACCAGAGGCGGGGGCGCGCATAGCCGGTCAGTATGGCGAGGAGCAAGGCCAGGCAGAATATGCCGAGGAAGGTCGCGATCATCGGGCGGCTCCAGCGTTCTGCACGGGGTGGCCGTTGTCCGCAATCAGGGCCTGGCGCAGAGCTTCGTCATCCGCTCCGGCATCCAAGGCCCGGGTCAGGTTGCCCGAGGTGATGCTTCGCGCCAGCAGGCCAAGCATGTTCACATGTTGGCGCGGGGAGGGCGAAATGAAAAAAAGCAGGCGGGTGATCGGGATGCCGTCCGGGGGTTCGGTTCCGATCAGAGGCGCATCCAGTTCGATCAGGGCCACCAGGGCGCATGACTCGCCCAGAGAAACACGCATGGACGGATGGGGCAGGGCGAAGCCGCCGCCGACCGGAGCCATGGTCACGCCGTCCGGAGCGCTCATGCGCTGGACAAGCATCCCTCGGACAGCCGGAGTCAGGCTCGGCAGGTTGTGCATGATGCGCTCGAACACAGCCGGAAGATCTTGGGGATGCACGTTGCGCCAGATTCCGCCGCGACGCAGCAAGGGGCCGAGTTCCAGCGCGCCGGACAGTGCCGGAGCCGGGTCCGAGAGAAACCCTGCATGAGCAGCCAGGCCGTGGGTGGCGGCCCAATCCATGACCTGGGACCGCTCGAAAAGGATGCGCCCCCGATCATGGACATGGGGCATGCCTTCCTTGCGCACCCATTCGGTGACGACCTGTTCCGAGACCCCGAAGGATTCCGCGATTTGAATAAGATTGAGATACATGGCTGGTGACGATGCTCGACTGGTTGATGGGTTGCTCATTACAGATCCGTGTTTCCCAGGGCCAGGCCCACGGAAAGAATCAAAAGGGCCGCGCACAGATAAAAGATATAGGCTTGGGTCCGCCCCTGCTGAAGGTGCCGGGCGAGGTCCGCAAGTCGCAATATGGCATGACTGATCGGTCTGACAACAATCTCCAGGACCGTTTCTGGAGTGTGCGAGCTCATGCTGGCCTTGGCCGGAAAAAGGGCGCTAGGCAGTTCCGCATGCACGGATGGGCGCAATATCCAGTCAAACCACCCGGCGATTATCCCGGCAAAGGACCCTGCGGTGTATTGCATGCGGGCAGTTGGGGCCACGTAGCCGCAGTCCCAGGTCAGGGAGCGGGTCAGCCGGCCGCGAAGACCATGGACCGTCGCGCCTGCAAGGGCAAGGGCCAGCAAGGCCAGGAGTACATGGGCCGTTCCCAGAGGCACGAGGGGATTGGGGATGTGCAGGGCGACTCCCGCGTGCAGCCACGCATTCGCAACCCGCAGCAGAGCAGGCCAAAAAAAAGCCGGGGCAAGGCCGATGGCTACGCATCCCGTGGCCAGAATGGCCATGGCTGCCCGCATGCCCAGGGCGCATTCATGGGCCTTTGAGGCTGATTCGGATCTGGGGGCGCCCAAGAACACCACGCCGCAGACCTTGATGAAACAGGCCAGGGCCAAGGCGCCGGTCACGCCAAGAAGGATGGCCGCAGGCACCGCACCCAGGGCCGCGCCCGTCTTGAGCCGACTCGCATCAAACAGACCGGAAAAGACCAGCCATTCGCTGACGAATCCGTTCAACGGGGGCAGGCCGCAAATGGCCATGGCCCCGAGGGTGAAGAATCCGGCGGTCCAGGGCATGAATCGCCACAGCCCTCCCAGACGACTCATTTCCCGGGTCCCCGTGGTGTGCAGCACCGCGCCCGCGCCCAGAAAGAGAAGAGCCTTGAAGAGTCCGTGATTCCAGACATGAAGCAGTCCGCCGGTCAGCGCGAGCACGCCCCATTGGGGCTGCCCGTGGTCTGCGGCGATCATGGCAAAGCCCAGGCCGATCAGGATGATGCCGATGTTCTCCACGCTGTGATAGGCCAGAAGGCGTTTCAGATCGTGCTGTCCCAGGGCGAAGGCCACTCCCAGAACCGCGCTGGCGCAACCCAGGCCCGCCACGACCCAGCCTGCGCCCATGGGCATGGGGAGCCAGGAACTGAAGCGGACCAGTCCGTAGATGCCCATTTTGATGGCCATGCCGGACATCAGCGCCGAGACGTGACTCGGGGCATTGGCGTGGGCCGAGGGTAGCCAGATGTGCAGCGGAAAGACGCCGGCCTTGACGCCGAAACCAAGCAGAGCCAGCCAGTAAAGCGGGGCCAGGGCCATGCGGTCCAGCATGGGGGCGAGTTCCCAGCTGCCGGTTTGCGCGGCCAGGGCTGCGAAAAAAGCGAAAAGGGCCAGGGTGCCGGCGTGGGATGCGGCCAGATAGAGCCATCCCGCGGCTCGAACCTCGGGGTTTCCCCGGTCGAGGGTGACCAGAAAATAGGCGCTCAAGGTAAAGCATTCCCAGACCAGGAGAAAATGCAGTCCGTTGGCCGTGGTCAGCACCAGACCCATGCTCGAGAGCATGGCATTCCACCACAGACGACCGGTGCGTGAAGAGCGGGGATGAGCGTATTCATGCCAGTATGTACGGCTGTAGAGGGTGCCGGCAGCGCCGACGACGGCAAGCAAAAGCAGAAAAAAAGCGCTGATCTCGTCCAGACGCATAAAAATGGGTTCACTGCCAAGGGTCCAGCCGCCGCGCCATTCCCACACCGGGTGGCCGGCCAGAAGCATGGCCGAGGCCAGAAAAGCGCAGGCGATCCCTCCCAGCGTGGCCGCCATCCACCAACGAGGAGCGGCATGACTTGTTGTCATGCCTATAAGCATTCCAAGCAATGCGCCGGATAAGAGAAGAGCAATGTTCATGGTGATATAAAAGAAAAGAAAATATTCTTTATTTCATTTTTTTTACAGTATTCAAAGAAATGTATTGAAAACTCGTATCCTACACTCCGTGATTGCCGTGGTTGTATTGAAAACAAATGCAGCAATGTTTATCTGCATTCGTTTGTATTTATAAATTGCGCTACGGCATGTATTCGCCGTCGATACGCATGTGTGTTCAATCCCAGTTCAGTGGATATGCCTCTCAAAATAGAGAGTCAAGAAATTGGGGGAAAACAGTCTAAATTTGTATGACTGGAGCGTTTCGGCCGATGGGACCGATTTTTGTCCGATCACGGAGATGTGTCCGAATTGGGGGATTCTGTCCCGCTTTGGGGCTTCTTTGTGTTGGCGGAATAGGGCGCGCGCCCTGTTCCGGGGTGGTTACGGACGAAGGAGAGTTATTTTTCGCCGCGTTCGGGGGACAAGGAGTTTCACTTTTTTGGGGGGAGATACGTAAAAAGTGGAGGAATGGCTTGACTGCCTGGGAGGTGCATGGGTAAGAGTGGTAAAAAGTGGTAAAAAGTGGAAGATCGGTGAGGGG
>CAXNFJ010000049.1:0-9344 GCA_964201165.1 Desulfomicrobium sp. | reverse complement strand
AATGCCGCGGCGATGTATTCGGCCGGGCTTTTGTCCGTCAGGTCCGTGGTCCCGTCGTTTGCGGCCAGATGGGCCAGGATGCGTTCGCCGAGCATGTCCAGACCGGACATGCCCGGGGGCAGCAGGGACAGATCGATCTTGCTGTCCCCGCGGATGGCCTTGATGTAGCCCTTCATGCGTTGCCCGTAGCGCAGTTCTCCCGGTGCGTCGTCCCGGAAGACCAGGCCCAGGTGGGTGTTGTTGATGACGGCCTTGAAACCGAGCTCGGAAAAGCCGCTGATGAGCAGATCCACTTCCTGGCCCGGCGTGAACCCGGTCCCTTCCTCATTCAGATAGGAATGCAGCTTGGCGGTGCCCGCGAGGCGGCCGGTGCGCTCGTCAAGATAGACCAGGATGACGTAGGACTTGCCTTCTTCGAGGGGCTTGTATTGCTCGCTGGAAGGGACGAACAAATCCTTGGGCAGTCCCCAGTCCACAAAGACCCCGGACTTGGTCACGGTCACGACCTTCATGAAGGCGCACTGGCCAACCTCGGCCTTGGGCCGGTTCAAACTGCCCGTGAGCACGGTTTCGGAGTCGCGGTACAGGAAGACGGTCAGCATGTCGCCCACAGCGGCGTTTGCCGGGAGTTCCCGCCGGGGCACAAAGACCTCGCCCAGGTTTTCGCCATCAAGATAGGCTCCGCCCGTGACCAGTTTCATGATCTTGAGGGTTGCCGTCGTGCCGATTGTATTCATGTCAGTTCCTCCCGCGAGATTGTCGCCAGTCCGCTCAAGAATTTTCGCAGCAGTTGATCCCGGCAGTGCACGAAATTGCGATGACCGGGTTTGCGGAACATGGCGGAGAGTTCGGATTTTGAAATCTCCATGCCGCCTTCGTCCAGGATGCGGATCATGTCCGAGTCTTTGAGTTCCAGGGCAATGCGGATCTTGCGCAGGATCATGTTGTTGTTCAGGGACTCGGGCGCCTCGGGGGCGGACTCCCGTGCGCCGCGCCTGGAGGTGATCAGCCCGTCCAGGAACGCGCCGAGGAGCACGTCCGGGCAGTCCACGAATCCGGGATCTTCTTCCTTCTTGAGCAAGAGGTCGAGATCGATTTCACTCAAGGGATGTCCTCCCAGTGTAAAGAGCCTGATGACCCCGGCGTTGTCCAGGTTCAAGGCATAGCGCATTCGGCGCAATATGTCGTTATTGGTCATGTGGGTCCCTCTGTGAGATGCGTCTGGCCTCGCCTACACGGGAAGCCCCCGGCGGTCATCAGAAAAATGTTGACGGCATGTCCCCGGCCGGGAAACTTAGGTTCCGCTCGTCTTTACCCTTGACCCGCCGTCGTTGACGGATAGATTGGTTCTCAATGAATACATTTTCTGCACGCATTTTTTCGCTGTCCTGGCTGAATACACTGTTTCCCGTCATGGCACGCAACGCGTGCGTTCTGGTCCTGGGAACATTGCTTCTTGCGGTCTGCTGTTCCAGCCTCGAAGCCGCGCCCCCCATGGACAAGATACGCCTGCAGCTCAAGTGGCGCCATCAGTTTCAATTCGCCGGGTATTATGCGGCCGTGGCGCAGGGGTATTTTCGCGAAGAGGGGCTGGAAGTCGAGATCGTGGAAGGGGCGCCCGGTCTGGCGCCTGCGTCCACGCTGCTTTCCGGTCAGGCCGAATTCGCCGTGGATTCTCCGGCCATTCTCATCCGCCGCCACATGGGAGAACCTTTGGTGGCCCTGGCCGCCATTTTTCAGCATTCGCCAAGCGTGCTCATGACATTGAAGGGTTCGCGGCTGGACTCCCCCCATGACCTGCGCGGCAAGCGGGTCATGATCACTCCCGCCACGGACCCCGAGTGTCAGGCCATGCTCGTTGGCGAGGGGCTGTCGTCCGACGCGGTGACTTACGTCCCTCATTCCTGGAATATCGACGATCTCATGGCCCGCCGTGTCGATGCCATGAGCGTCTACCTGACCAACGAACCCTATCTCATGCAGCAGCGTGGTGTTGCCGCCTCATACATCAAACCGGTCAATTACGGCATCGATTTCTACGGTGATTGTCTGGTCACGACCGAGGCCCAGGTCCAGGAACATCCGGAGCGCGTGGAGTCCTTTCTGCGAGCCGTGCGGCGCGGCTGGGTCCATGCCATGGCCAACCCCGAGGAAGTGGCCGCTCTTATTCGCGCCAGCTACTCCCCGGATGCGTCTCAGGACCATCTCCTTTTCGAAGCCGAAGTCATGCGTGGGCTTATCTTGCCCGATTTTGTCGAAATCGGGCACATGAATTCCGCGCGCTGGCGGCATATCGGCGATATCTATGTCAAGTTGGGGATGATGGCCCCGGATTATGATCTCTCCGGGTTCATCTATTCCGAGTTCAAGGAGGAGGTCCGCGTGAGGAAACAGCGCGCGGTCCAAGTGTCCGTCGCCGTATTGGTCGCCGGATTGATTCTGGGGAGCAGCGTGGCGGCCCTCCTTGTTTTTTTCAACGCCCGGTTGAGCAAGCAGGTGCGTGAACGCACCTCGACTCTGAGTGCCAGCGAACGCAACTTCCGGACCTTCTTTGAAATGGCCAGCGTGGGCGTGGCCCAGTTGGATGGGGTCACGCACCGCTTCATCAAGGTCAATTCGAAATTTTGTGATCTGATGGGATATTCGGCGCAGGAACTGAGCGTCCTGAGCCCCCGCGATCTGATTTATCCCGAAGATCGGGACGTGTCCGACGAATCCATGCGCGCCATGCAGACCAAAGAGGTCAAGGAAGTTACCCTTGAAAAGCGTTATGTGCGCAAGGATGGCTCCATTTTCTGGGGGATGGCGACCATTTCGCCGCTGTGGGGCGAAGGCGAACATCCCGAGTTTTATCTGTCCATGGTCCGCGACATAACCGCGCGCAAAACGGCCGAAGAGAATCTGCTGCTGGCGGCCAAGGTTTTCGAGAACACCATTGAAGGCATTGTGGTCACAGACCCCCAGGGGCGGATCGTGCAGGTCAATCCCGGCTTCACGACCATCACCGGGTACACGGCCGAGGAGGCTGTCGGCGGCAACCCGCGCATCCTCAAATCCGATCGCCATCCGCAGCATTTTTATCAGGAGATGTGGGCCAAGCTTGTGGACGAGGGGCATTGGGCCGGAGAAATCTGGAACCGCCGCAAGAACGGTGAATCCTACCCCGAATGGCTGACCATCAGCGCAGTGAAGAACGAGGCGAGTCAGACCACAAACTATATCTCCATTTTCCACGACATCACGGAATTTAAACGCCAGCAGGACGCCCTGGAATATCAGGCCCAGCACGACGCCCTGACCGGCCTGCCCAACCGGATTCTGCTTGGTGACCGGCTGCGCATGGCCCTGGCCCAGTTGGAGCGCAGTGAGGGCAAGCTGGCGCTGCTTTTCCTGGACCTGGACAATTTCAAGACCATCAACGACGGGCTGGGGCACAGCGCAGGGGACTCCCTGCTGGTGGAGCTTTCCCGGCGGCTGGAGCGCCTCTTGCGCAACGGCGACACGCTGGCTCGGCTGGGCGGGGATGAATTTCTGATCCTGCTGCCGGATATCGAAACCATCGATGGAGCCAGCCATACTGCGGCCCGCCTGCTCGAAGCCCTAAACGCGCCCTTTAATCTCGGGGACGTGGAGTATTTTGTCACGGCCAGCATCGGTCTGACCATTGCTCCCGACGACGGGGGGGAAGCGGACAAACTGATCAAGAACGCAGATCTGGCCATGTACAGGGCCAAGAGTCTGGGGCGCAACAATTACCAGTACTTTACCCCGGAAATGGACGTGGCCGCGCATCGGCGCATTTCGCTCGAATCCAAGCTGCGCAAAGGCATCGAAAAAGGGGAATTCGAACTTTTCTACCAGCCCCTCGTGCGCATGGACAGCGGGCTGATTCTCGGGGCCGAGGCCCTGGTGCGCTGGCGGCATGAAGGGAAGCTTATCTCGCCGGCGGAGTTCATTCCGCTGGCCGAGGATTCGGGGCTCATTCTGCCCCTGGGCGATTGGGTGCTGCGCACGGCGGCCCGACAAGCCATGCTTTGGCAGGACGCCGGGCACGATCTGAGCATGTCCGTGAACATCTCGTCGCGGCAGTTCACCGGGTCGGATTTGGCCGCCACATTGCGGGAAGTCCTGCGCAACACACAGCTGGAGCCCGGAAAATTGTATTTTGAAATCACCGAATCCATGCTCATGGGCGACATGACCAAGGCTGAGGCGACCCTGATGGCCCTGCGCGGAGCCGGTGGAACTTTTTTCCTTGATGATTTCGGTACCGGCTATTCCTCTCTGTCCTATTTGAAGCGCCTGCCCATCGACGGGCTCAAGATCGACCGATCCTTTATCCGCGACATCACCGAGGACCCGGACAGCCGGGCCATTGTCTCGGCCATCGTGTCCCTGGCCCAGACCCTCAGCCTCGGCATCGTCGCCGAAGGTGTGGAAACCGAGGCCCAGCGCACGCTGCTCGCATCCATGGGGCCCATGATCCTGCAGGGCTATCTGGCCAGCCGTCCAGTCCCGGCCTCGGACTTCGAGGAATTGCTCGCCAAAGGCACGCTGCTGGCTCCCCTTGCATCGTGATGACCTGACGTTCTTTTCGCGGCGCATTGACCGCAGCCTGCCATTTTGCCGGCCTTGAGCTGTCTGAAGAAACGTGTTGAGGACCGGCCTGAAAAGAGCGCATGGCGCACTACGGCGGAGTACTAAAATGATGCGAAGGATCGTGCGGATTGGCGGCGAGGCGCTGCTGTGGATTGTGCTCTCGGGGCTGATCTGCTGGAGCGTGCTGGCTGTGTATTTCGGGGATCTGCCCCAGCCCTGGGCCGGTCCGGTGGCGGCCGGAGCGGGGGTCCTGCTGCTGGGGACTCTCCTGCTGGGCACGTGGAAACGCAGGCTGGGCGTGTTCGCCGTTGTGTTCAGCGTGATTTTGTCCTGGTGGTTCAACATCGAGCCGTCGAATTCCCGGAATTGGCAGTCCGATGTCGCCGTTCTGCCCCGGGCCGAAATAGAAGGGGATCGCATCCTTTTGTGCAACATCCGCAACTGCGACTACATCTCCGAGACGCAGTACACGGTACGGCATTACGACAAGACGCTCCTGCTTTCGGAGCTGCGCGGCGTGGATCTTTTCCTGGTCAAATGGGGTTCTCCTCTCATTGCGCACACCATGCTCAGTTTTCGATTCGGAGAAGATGACTTCATCTGCATTTCCATCGAAACCCGGAAAACCGTCAATGAATCGTATTCGTCGGTGCGCGGATTCTTTCGGCAGTACGAACTGACGTATGTGCTGGGAGACGAACGCGATCTGGTCCGCCTGCGCACCAATTTTCGCCATGAAGACGTGTACCTGTACCGTTTGGCTTTCAATCCGGACGTGGCCCGCTCCGTTTTTCTGGAATACCTGCATCAGATAAACCAACTTTTTCAGCATCCCCAGTGGTACAACGCGCTTTTGAGCAACTGCACGACCAATATCCGTGGCCACGCCAGGCCCTACACCAGCGATGCCCAACTTGACTGGCGTATGCTGGTCAATGGGTTTGTGGATGAGATGGCCTATGAGCGAGGCATGCTGGACACACGACTGCCCTTTGCCGAGTTGAAGCGTCTGAGTCTGATCAACGAACGGGCCATGGGTGATGTCCCGGATTTTTCCCTGCGCATTCGGGACGGACTCCCCGTGCCGGGATTTTTCGGGCAGCCGTCCGTTTTTTCCATGACCCAATGAAAAAGCCCGGCTCGTTGAGCCGGGCTTTATGACGTCGCAGCGGGTATCGGCCCGCATACCCTAGATCTTGAACTTGCCGACCATCGCGTTCAGGTCGCGAGCCAGTCCGCTGAGGCTTTCGGAACTGCCTTGGACCGCCTCGGCCGACGTCGCGATTGCGGTGGACGCCGAGTTGACGGCGGCCACGTCCTTGGCGATGTCGCGGGTCACGGCTTCGGCCTGGGACACGTTTTCATTCACTTCCTGCACACCCTGGGATGCCTGGCCCACATTGTCGGCGATGTCGCGGGTCGTGACCGACTGTTCCTCCACAGCCGCGGCGATGGTGCCGACGATCGAATCCACTTCGTTGATGACCTGGCTGACCTGCTGGATTTCCGAGACGGTCACGCCGGTGGCGTTCTGGATGCCCTGGATCTTGCCCCGGATCTCTTCCGTGGCGCGGGCGGTCTGCAGGGCCAGTTCCTTGATCTCATTGGCGACCACGGCGAATCCGCGTCCCGCGTCTCCGGCCCTGGCGGCCTCGATGGTGGCGTTGAGGGCCAGCAGGTTGGTCTGGGAAGAGATGGCGGTGATGGTTTCGGTGACTTTGTCGATCTCCCTTGCGGCGGTGCCAAGCTCGTTGACCCGGCGGGAGGCTTCGTTGGCCTTGCCCACTGCGTGTCCGGTGATTTCCTTGGCCTTGCTGGCATTCTGGGAAATTTCGGAGATGGTCGCCGTCATTTCCTCCGAGGCGGTGGCCACGGTGCCGATATTGATGGAGAACTCTTCCATGGCCGAGGCCACGGAGTTCATGTTGGCGCTCATTTGTTCCGTGGCCGTGGCCACGGTCGCGGATTTGGAAGTCATGTCGCCCGATGCGCCGCGCAGCTGGGTGGCGAGGTTCAGGAGGCCCGCCGAAGCCTGATTGACCTGTCCTGAATTACCGACCACTTCACGGATGATGCCGTGCACCTGCTCCACGAATTTGTTGAACCACTCGGCCAACTCCTGGGTTTCGGTGCCGGAGGTGTCCTTGAGCCGGGCGGTCAGATCACCTTCGCCCTGGGCGATGTCTTTGAGCATGCCGATCATGCGCTTGAGCGGGGTGATGATGGAGCGGATGAGGAAGATGGTCAGGGGCAGGACCAGGAGCGCGAACCCCGCGCCGATGAACGACAGGGCGATGGTCAGAGCCCTGGCCGCGTCGCTTTCGAGCTCCGCGGCCACCTTGGCCTGGGCCTCGGCGATGTTGTCGATGTACACGCCCGTGCCTATCCACAGGTCCGTGCCGGGAATCATCATGGAATAGGTGACCTTGGGTTGGGTCCCCTTGCCGGGCTTGTCAAACACATAGTGTACGAAGCCGCCGCCTTCCTTGGCCCGGTTCATCAGTTCGCGCACGAAGAAGACGTTGTTGACATCCTTACTTTCGCCGGCATCGACCCCTTCTCGGGCGGCATTGGGTGGCATGACCTGATACACAGTGTCTTTGAATACGAAAAAATAACCCGATTTGTCGGATTCGTAACGGATGTCGTTGATCAGCGTCTTGATGATGCCGATGCGCTCCTGATGCGATGTCGCCTCTTTGGTGGCCGCGGCGATGCTGGTCGCCGTGGATTGCAGCAAGACCTTGATCTTGTCTTGGGCGTCTTCTGTCATGATCTGTCCGACGCGGTCGATCATCTGCGTTTTCGAGTTCTGCGCCTGATACACAAAAAAGGCGACCACCGAGCCGATGAAGACCAGCATCACTCCAACCAACAACAGCAAGCGATTTCGTATGCCCAAACGGATATTCATAGTTGCCTCCGGGGAGATGTCAGCTTCGTACTTGTAATACAGTAACGCAGACATGGAAAAGAGTACACGAAAATGTCAGACATTTTGGCAAGCCCATTATTTCACATGATAATATCAGACATGAGGGAAATTCGGGCTGCGGAACGGACGGCGAGGTGCGGCCGTCATGATGACGCTCCGGGATGAGTTGCGCTGCTTTTGGGCGTGTGCATGTCACATGGCATGGTGGGAACCGTCTACTGTCCCCGAATTCGTGGAGGGGGAGATGTACGCCGTCCTGTGTCGAGGGCTGAAGAAGGGCCGGAAACCGGGATGTCGATCCCAACCCTCGGCCCTGACAGCGTCTAATCCGGACGAAACGGGGCTGGAGCGGGGGTCACCCGAATGTGACTTCCCCTTCGAGCACGGTGCCTGCCGTGACCACGGCCTGGGACCCGCCCGTGTTGATGAGCCGCACATCGCCGACGCAGCGAACATTGGCTTCGAAGCGCACATCGCCTTCGATGACAAGACTGGCGCACTCCAGAAGAGAGGGCGGGTTCTTCGGGAATCTTTCCAAAAACGCGTCGATTTTCTTGAAGAATTTTCCATCCAAGGAAACGTGGGGCATGGGCGTCGTGCGGGCCGGGTTGGGCACGATGGTGTCCCGGTCGGTACGGATGAAGCAGTCGGACATGACCAGGAGCAGATCGTTCGTGGTCTTGACCGGTGCGAAGCGCTTTCTGGGCACGATGACAGCCTGGGCGTTCATGAAATTGGTGATGGCCGACCCCATGGCCGTCTCCAGCTGAAAGACCTTGGGCGATGCCGGATCACGCGGGTCCAATGTCTTGGGGTTGATGATCAGATCAAGAGGCATCATCCGATGGGACACGAAGACGGACTGCAGCACGTTCAGGTCCACCCAGATGGAATTGGTGTTGAAGAACTTGTATTTCTCGATATCGCCGAAGGAATCCAGCTCATTGTCAGGACACTGGGCCACTTCACGCAGGGCGAGCTGTTCGTTTTTTTTCAGACGGCAGAGGTGACCGCCCTTTTTGTCTTGTTCGGTGCGCCGCGCCACTTCCATCAGGAATGGCAGCTTGTGGTGGACCATATAGCCCAGCAGGCGGCGGTTCATGATGGCTCCGAGGTTGTCGGAGTTGGAAATGAAAACGTACCCGTAGCCCTTGTCCAGGAGGGCATCAAGAATGCCCGAAGTGATCATGGCCGTATAAATGTCCCCGTGTCCGGGAGGGTTCCATTCCAACTCAGGGTTTTGAGGCCACGAGGCAGGGGTGTGATCCTTGGCTATGATTTTCGGGTAGCGGTGCTGCAGGAAGGCCAGATCGATTCCGGTGGTGCCGTTGTGGAAGTCCCCGACCTTGAGCATGGTGTCCATGTGGGTTTTGAAGCTGTTCATGAAGACCTGCGGAAATTCCACCCCGTAATGGGAGCGCACGGTCTTGGCCTGCAGCAGAATGAGATCCAGAAAGCTCAGGCCGTCTTTGACCGGAATGAGGGATTTGGCCGACTCCAGGCCCATGCTGGTGCCAAGGCCTCCGTTGAGCTTGATCACCGCCGTCTTGTCCAGAGCGGCCTCTCCGATCGTCTTGAACTGGTCCATCTCGTCATAGTCGGCCAGTTCGTGTTCGCTGACGGCCAGAATGTCGCGATCCGAGAGCTTGCCCTGGGCCCCATAAAGAAATTGGTTGAAGTAACACTTGAATGTATTGATGACGATGGGCGGGAGGCCTTGCTGCTCCATCTTCAGGGCGAAGGGGCGAAAGAGGGTCGAGAGCTTGGGATCGTCGACAGTGATGCAACTGAGTGCCTGGGTCATGGAAGT
>CAXNFJ010000048.1:0-9368 GCA_964201165.1 Desulfomicrobium sp. | reverse complement strand
ATTGTGGAGCCTTTCTCCCTGGGTAACGGCACCCTGGTCTTCGACGATCAGGCCAAAGGCGTAACGCATATCATTGATCAAATTCAATTTCAGCTGCCCCAGTTTTCCTCGCGCAAAAAAGACTGGGAAACCTTCATGACCCCGACCCTGTCCTTTCGGGTCAACGGGGCCCCCTTCAATCTGCAGGGTCAGACGACTCCTTTTGACAACTCCCTGCGAACCGAATTCGACCTGAACATCATGGACCTCGCTCTGCCGCAGTACTGGGCGTACGCGCTGGCAAATGAAAACCTCGACCTCGCCAAAGGATTCCTCAATTTCGAAAGCAAGCTGGTCTTCGAGCGGCATGAGGACACGCTGCCGACCTTCTCCCTGCAGGGCACGATCACCGGCCGCGATATCGAACTGACGGATGATGGCGACCCCGTCCTTTCGGCCGTAAGGACGGAAATCGTCATGGACGACATCTCCATCCTGAACCTGAACCTGGGACTGCGCTCCGTGACCCTGGAGAGCCCATTCATCAAGCTCGTGCGCAAGCCGGACGGCAAACTGAACTGGATGGGCTATTTCACCACCGGAAACAGCACGACCGATACTGCCACGAACGCGGATAATGCCAGCACGAAAAAATCCGCCACCACCCTGCTCCTGCAGGCGCCCCAAATACGCATCACGGACGGCCGCATCCTGCTGCGGGACGAAACGCAGCAGACGCCCTTCACCAAGGAGATCCAGTCCCTGGAATTGACCGTCACGGATCTGAGCACGGCTGTCAACGCGACCACCCTGGCCAATTTCCAGGCCCGGACCGCGGAGGGGGAAGAGATCGGGGCGGACGCGTCTTTTTCCATTTTCCCGGTGCAGGTCAACGCCCGCATCAATGCCCGCAATTTGGATATTCCCTCCTACTCGTCCTATTTCAAGGATGCCTTGCCCCTGGCACTGACCTCGGCCAAGGCGGATGCCCGCATCAGCCTTGCCGTCAATGGCACGGACAAGGCCCCGCGCATGGAGGACTCGGAACTGGAGGTGCGCAATGTGACCCTCAAAGCCCCGGATAATTCCGGAGATGTTCAGGTCAAGCGCGTGACCCTGGACAAGATTTTTGTAGACATGGCCGGTCATGCGGTCCGCACGGGGGTGCTCACCCTTGAAAGCCCCGCTGTGAGCACGGGCGTGGACGCAAACGGCCACGCGGCCCTCTTGGGCGCCCTGCGGTCCTCCTCTCCTCCGACCATCGACTCCAAGCCATCCAAAAGCGATGTCACGCCATGGAGCATAGCCTGCGCCGGAGCATCCGTGTCGAACATGGATCTTCGTCTGTTGGGTGCGGCAGCCGCCTCCCCCCTCCAGCTCAAATCGTTGCAGGTGGGCCCTATTGCGGTGGACACGGCCAAAACCGCCGTCACCGTCGGTCCCGTGGACATGAATCTGGCCGTGGACCTGATCCGGCAACAAAACGGGGACATCAATCTGGCCACCCTTTTCGCCTCGGAGCAGAGCGCGGCTCCTTCCAAAGCATCCGCACCGACATGGAACGTGGCCGTGGAACAGTTCTCGCTCTCCGGCAGCCAGATCGCCTTTACCGACGAGACCTTGGCCAAACCCGTGCGGCTGGATGTGGATCAAATTGCCTTCCTGGCCACGAAGCTGTCCACAGACCTGACCAAGACCATCCCCCTCACCCTGGCCTTCCGGGTGGAGGAAACAGGGACCATCAAAGCCTCCGGCGACCTCGTCCCCTCCACCCTGACCACCCGGGGTTCGGTCACCCTGGCCAAAATCCCCTTGTCCCTGGCCTCAGCCTATGTGACGGAGGCGGCCAACATCGAGATTCCCTCGGGCCTGCTCGGCGGCAAGCTCGATTGGCGCATGGGTGCAAAAGCAAAGGACCAGATCACCGGTTCCCTGCTGGCCGACGGTTTACGGATCACGGAGGGGCGCTCCAAGGCCGAGGTCGGCGGATTCAAGTCCATGAACCTGCAAAAAATCATTCTGCAGCTCTCGCCCCTGGCCTTAAGCATCGGCAGCATCGACATACTTGAACCGCGCGGGGCATTCCTCATCGACGCCCAGGGCAAAACCACCCTGGACCGCATTGCGCCCGTGGCGGTCAAAGGAAGCAAACCCACGGCAAAAACCACCAAGGGACAACCTGAGCAGGGACTGAAATCCATGGACATCGGCACCGTCACTCTCAAGCGGGGCCGCTTCACCTTTGCCGACAAGACCCTCTCACCCCAATATCAATCCGTGATTTCGCCGATCGACCTGACAGTCAGCGGCTTCTCCCTGGACCCGGCCCGCCGCACGCAACTGGATCTGACCGCCATCGTCGACGGCTCCGCTCCCATCACGGCCAAGGGCTGGATCTCGCCCCTCAAAAAACCCATGGAAGCCAACAGCACCGTGACCCTGCGCAACCTGGACCTGGTTTCCCTGTCCCCCTATTCCGGGAAGTTCATCGCCTATCCCGTCACTCGCGGACAGCTGGACTGGGACCTGGACCTGAACACCGAGGGCAACACGCTGGCCATGGGCAACTCCATCAAGGCCAAGCAACTGGAACTGGGGGACAAGGTCGAATCCCCGGACGCGGCCGACGTACCGGTCAAGCTGGGCCTGGCCCTGCTGCGGGACATGTCGGGCAACATCGCCATCAGCCTGCCGGTCAAGGGAGACCTGAACGATCCGAAATTCAATATTGGCGGCATCGTCATGCAGGCCTTTCTCGGCCTTATCGTCAAGGCCATCGCCTCTCCCTTCACTTTGCTGGCCAGTCTGGTCCCCGAGGGTGGCGGTGAAGACATGGGCCGGATCATCTTCCCGCCCGGCCTGTCCACACCCGCGCCGGAAACCGTGCAGAGCATGCAGGCCCTGGCGGAGATCCTGAAGCAACGGCCGGGGCTGCGCATTTCGCTTTCCGGTCACGCCGATCCCGCGACCGACCGTCAGGCCCTGGAGGACTCGCAATTCCTGCGCAAACTGCAAACCGTCAAATATGATGATTTGTCGCGCAAAGTGCGGGGAAACACCGTCCTGGAAGAACTGGAAATTACGGATGAGGAATATGCGGATGTGCTTTGGGAAGCCTACAAGGATGAACCCGTGGAAAAAGAGAAAAACGCCATCGGCCTGCACAAGGAAGTGCCGCGCGAAACGCAGGAAGCAAAGCTGCGCGAGCTGATCCACATCACGGATGAGGATCTGGTGCGCCTGGCCGCCAACCGTGCGGAGGTCGTGAAGAACCATCTCGTTCAGAATCTGGGCATCGATGCCGGCCGAATCTTCCTGGGTCAGACGGGGCCGCAGGCCCTGTCCGGAAAGCACGAGGTGACGGTGGAAATCCAGCAGTAGGCGGTAACGTCAACTCGTCCGGAATATTTGGGAGAGATGGGCCTGACGCTCGGCATCCGCCCTTCGACAAGCTCGCGACCGGAATCAGCGCTGGTTGAATCTATGCTTCGAGAATAACCACGGCCACCGCGTTTTCCCGACTGTGCGAAAGGGAAAGGTGCGCGTGGCGGACGTGCAGATCCTGACACCGTTGCAGCGCCAGGTTGTGAAAAAAGATCAGAGGTTTGCCGAGCGGATCGGAACGGATTTCCATATCCTGAAACGTGATTCCTCCGCTGAAACCCGTGCCCAGAGCCTTGACCGCCGCTTCCTTGGCCGCGAAGCGGGAAGCCAAAAAGGGAATCGCATTGGCCGGAAAATGGTCCAGTTCGTCCGGAGTCAGGATTTTGGAGCTGAATTTTACGCCGAACCTAGTGTACGATCGTGAAATCCTTCCCAGCTCCGCAATGTCGATCCCCACGCCTATGATCATATCCTGTACCCCGCATTGTTTCCAATCATATGGGCTCAATCCTTAAAAAAGCCAGACAGGCGAGGACACGGGCACATCCTGACGCTTGTCTGCGCAAAACACGAGGCCGACACCGTCTTCAAATTGCCGAGAGGCGAAGGAGTCTAGGCTGCAGTCCTTCCCATATGGACATTTTGAGAAAGCTGAGCCGTCAGGAGCGAGGCTGAGCGAGCGCCTTGCGTTTCTGAAAGAAAACGTAGCATCCCAAGATGATCGTGCAGCAGGCAAGAATCGCCCACAACGCGACATGCGAATAACGCAGAACTATTTCCTTGTTTTCCCCGATTACGTAACCGATCCAGGTCAGCACTGAACACCAGATCCCGGCCCCAAGCAGGGTGTAGAATGAAAAACGAAGATGATTCATGCCTGCCATGCCTGCAGGCAACGATATGAAATGCCTGATCACGGGTAAAAGCCTTCCCACGAAGGTTGAAATTTCTCCATGCCGCAAAAAAAATGCCTCTATGCGGAAGAACTTTTCCGCACTGAGACCCACATACCGGCCATAGCGTAAAATCAAGGGCCTGCCTAAAAAGCGGGCCGCGTAGTAGTTGGCATAAGCTCCGACCAAGCTACCGAGGGTGCCGCATGCGATGACCAGCCAGATATGCAACTGGCCCTGCTGGGCTAAATAGCCCGCTGGCGGCATGACCAACTCGCTGGGAACGGGAAAGATTGAACTCTCCATGGCCATGAGCAGGAAGATGCCTGAATAGCCCATGGAACCTATGGCGCTCAGCAACCATTCAACGAGAGTGTTCATGATAACCTTCCTGCGGCAAGAGATGAATCAAAGTTCGTCATGAATCGAGCGTACATGCTGTCACAACCGCTCCCGTGATCATGGGAGTCCTTCGGGCTTGTCTTGCACAAAGAACCGCCGGGCCCCACGTCGCGAGATCATCATTCGTTATCAGGGTCGGAGTTCCCGGAGACGCTACGCCCAGCTCTCCATTTGCGGATAAGCCATGCGCCTGTAAAAAGCACCAACAGCGCACCAAGCAGAACAGGACCGTATCCTTTCCCTAAAATGCGCTCATGAGCCTCCCCAACCAGATACCCAATTGTCGCGAAACTGACGGACCAGATAGCCGCACCGATCAGATTAAGAATTACAAATCGGGATGTCTCCACGCGAGTGATGCCCAACACAAAAGGGGTCACGTTGCGAAGTCCGTAAAAAAACCGAAAAGATAGAATCACAAGGTTCTTGTGACGTTCCACATGGCGAAATACTTTATGCGCTGGGGCATGCCACTTGGGGAAATAGTCAAGAATCGCTTGTCCCTTCCACTTTCCAATGAAGTAATACAATTGATCACCGGCGGAGCTACCGACAAACGCCGTCAACATGACCAGGGACAAATCAAGCGCACCGAGGTGGGCAGCAACTCCTCCGAGAATCAAAATCGTCTCACCTTCGAGGAATGTGCCTACAAGCATGGCAAGATAGCCATAATCACGAATCAAAGTTGCATAATCAATAGTCATTCGTATGGCATGCCGAGCTGTATAATTTGAAAAAATATGATTTGGACGGGAGATGCACGCTACTCCAACTCGCTAAGAGGCCGCGCTGCATGAGAGGACATGTTGCAAAGTGCCGAGGGCATGGAATGTGTACTGCGCGGCCATTCTCCGTCAAGCACAAAATGAAGGCAATGCTCGCCATTCCTAGGGCGAAGCACGTCCGACAACGATGTTTGTCAACATGCATTATTTCAGCATATTACGCAGCGCTGTGCGCGATATCCACCCAAAAGCGATGTTTCTTGACAAACGAGAGACAACGAGGGCAGTGAGGCGTCCACAAAATGACGCATGGTCACTTTGTGACCAAAAAAATTCCTGATCCACTCACTGTTCGGAACCGGCACCATCGACCGACAGGACTTGCGCCGGGCAGCCCGGAAGCTCCCCTGGCCAACGGACGAAGAGCCATGATCGCCTGGTGGTCAACACAACGAAAGAAGCACCGCAACCCATCACGAACTGGAGCACCCTTGACACCCTTCATGCCGCTACTCCTCACCCTCCTGCCCATCGCGCTCATCCTCTGCATGCTCATCATCTGGAAAAAACCGGCTGACGTGAGTGGAACCGTCGGGTGGCTGGCCGTCTCGTTCATCGCCCTTCTCGCCTTCCAGACGAGCCTGGAAGTCATCCTGCGCTCCACGGCCGCCGGGTTTATCCGCTCATTCTCCGTCTCGCTGATCGTTGCCACGTCTCTGCTCCAGATGGCGTACATGGAAAAGACGGGGGCACTCAAGCGTATCATCATTTTCATCAAGACCCTGGCATGCGGAAACAGGGCGGTGCAGATCATGATGATCAACATCGGCTTCGGCACGCTGATGGTCGCCGTAGGCGCCACCCCGGTTTCGCTTCTGCCTCCCATTCTGGTAGCCATGGGCTATTCGACCTACGTGGCTATCGCCCTGCCCGCCATCGGCTATGATTCGTTGTGCACTTACGCCCTGCTCGGCGCGCCCATCGTCGTGTTCGTCGACGTGGCCAACGGCTTTCTTGGAGCAGGGCAGGAGATCAGCCTGTCCCAGGCCGGACAGGTCTTTTTCCGGTTGCTCCCCATCGTCTCGACTCTTATCGCCGGAAGCATGCTCTGGATTGTCGGCAAATGGAATGCGCTCAGGGAGGGTTGGTTGCCATGTCTGATCACGGGCGCGGTTATCGGCGGAGTTTCATACGTTACCAACAAGTTCGACAATCTGGTCGTTCTCACAGGCGTACTTTGCGGCCTGGCCGTTATCGCGGCCATGGTCGTCTATCTGAGACTCACCGGCCAGAAGCTGATCGATCGGAGCCGCCTTGACGCCGATGAGCTTCTCTACGAAAAAAACTTTCCGCTCTGGAAGGCACTCAGCCCCTGGATCATCCTGGTGCTCATCATCCTGGCGCTGAACGTCCCGGAGGATGTCTTCAACCTGCTTTATCGCGAACTGCGCCTGCCCGTGCATGGCCTGACTGCCAACGGCGCGCCGCTGGATACCCGCGCCCTCTGGCAAGCCTATACGTGGATTCTGGCGAGTATTCTGCTTTCCATCCCGCTTCTGCGTCCAAACGCGACGCAACTGCGCGAGTCCGTGGCCGTATGGATCAAACGCGCCCCACGCCCGGTGTTCTCGGCGGCAATCTTCTTCGCAATCGGCGAAATCATGAACATGACCGGCTACGACATGAATACAAAAAGCTTCGCCGTCCCGAGCATGATCAAAGTCCTTGCCGACCACTCCGCGAATTTTTTTTCCGATGCCTATGCATTGGTGGTGACCTTCATCGGGCTTTTTGGAGGCTTCATCACCGGGAGCGAGGCATCCACCATCGCCATGTTCGGAAAATACACCCTGAACACCGCCAAAAATCTCGACCTCAACCTGAACGGGATGATCCTGATCATGGCCGCCCTGGCCTTTGGCGGCGGGCTGGCCAGCGTCATTTCTCCTGCAAAACTGCAAAACGCGGCGGCGTCCATCGACAAGCTCGGAGCCGAAAATCAGGTCATTCGCGCCGCGTTCGTCATTTCACTGCTCCTGACCCTGACGACGTCTCTCTTCGTGCTCCTTTTTCTGCGCATTGGAGCCTAGCAGGCTGGAACAACGCTCCTTTTCGTGAGGCCGGTTCTGCCGGCCTTTTTTTTACAGTTCGACCTGCTTTCCCAACTCCACCACGCGTTCGGGGGGAATATTGAAAAACGATGTGGCGTTCCAGGCGTTGCGCGACATGAAGGCGAAGAGCACCTTCCGCCATCGGGCCATGGGAGCGTCTCCTGTGGTCAGGAGCGTCTCGCGGCCCAGGAAGAATGACGCCGAGTACACATCCACGGGCAGACCTTTTTCTGTGGCAAGTTCCAGAACCTTCGGTACATTCGGAGATTCCATGTAGCCATAACGGGCAATGACCCTATGAAAGCCCTGGCCCATATCCTCAATGGTCACTCGATCTTTGGTGGCTACAAACGGAGATTCGGCGGCCAGGATGGAAAGCAGCACAATGCGCTCGTGCAGGGCTTCATTGTGCTTGAAGTGATGCAGCAACGTATGTGGCACGCCCTCAGGCGAGATGGACATGAACACGGCGGTGCCGGAGATACGATGCGGCTTGTACTCGGCGATATCACGCAAAAAGATGGACACGGGTATGCGCATATGGCCGTAATATCGGGCCAGAATGGCTCGTCCATCGCGCCAGGTGACCATCACCAGCAGAATGGTCAGAGCCAGACTCAAGGTGAACCAGCCACCGTCCACGATCTTCAAAAGATTCGCGCTGAGAAATGAGACGTCAAAAAACAAAAACAGCATGAGAAGCGGCAGTGCCTTCCAGATTGGCCACTTCCAGTTGATGCGCGACACTTCAAAATAAAGAATGGATGTGATCGCCATGGTGGCGGTGACGGCGATGCCATATGCGGCCGCGAGTCTGCTGGATTCCTGAAACACCAGCACCAGCCCTATGCAGGCCAGCATAAGCATCCAATTGATCGTGGGCAGGTATATCTGACCTATGGCGTGACTGGAGGTGTGCACGATGTGCATGCGCGGCGTGAAACCAAGCTGCATCGCCTGCTGCGTAAGAGAATAGACACCGGAGATCATGGCCTGGGAGGCTATTATGGTGGCCGCCGTGGACAGCACCACCATGGGATAAAGCATACTCTTGGGTACCAGGGCGTAGAAGGGAGTGAAAGCCATTTCAGGGTGATTCAGAAGAAGCGCCCCTTGCCCGAAGTAGTTGAGCAGAAGCCCCGGCAGCACCACACAGTACCAAGAAATACGGATGGGAAGGCGGCCGAAATGTCCCATATCGGCGTAGAGAGCCTCGCCTCCGGTGATGCACAGGACCACTGATCCGAGCACCACTATGCCGTGCAGGTGATTCACGGAGAAAAAGCGCACAGCCCATACAGGATTAAGCGCAGAGAGGATCATTGGCTCGGCGACTATTTCCATGAGGCCAAGGCCGCCGATCACCAGAAACCAAAGAATCATCACCGGACCGAACACCCTGCCGATGGCAGCCGTGCCGTGCTTCTGGAATATGAAGAGTCCAAACAACACCACGCAGGTCATGGGTGCGACATAGTCTTTGGCTGCGGCCGTTGCCACCTCCAGCCCTTCAATGGCGGAAAGCACAGAGATGGCAGGGGTTATCACTCCATCGCCGTAAAGAAGAGCGGCCCCGAAAGCGGCCATGAGCAACGTGATGTGCCAGTGTTTGCCCCCGCTTGCAGGACCGGAACGCAGCATTGCCAGCAGTGCGAATATGCCACCTTCTCCCTTGTTGTCGGCCCGCAGGATAAAAATCACGTACTTGAGGCTGACCACGATCATGAGCGACCAGAACACCATGGACAGCACGCCTAGGACATTGGTCTGGGTAACATCTACAGCATGTATGCCGTGGAAACACTCTTTGATTGTATAAAGGGGACTTGTGCCAATGTCGCCATAGACGATGCCTAATGCGGCAAGAGCAA
>CAXNFJ010000047.1:0-9455 GCA_964201165.1 Desulfomicrobium sp. | reverse complement strand
GGCTGACGAGGAAGAGGCCGTGCGTCTCCTGGCCCAGGGCAGGGATGTGATCCTCAGGGAAGGCTGGGAAATCATCCCCGTGGAAAACATCCTGGCCCAGTCCGAGCGTCTGGCCGCGGAAGCCTCCAGCCTGGACCGGGCGCGCCTCGCGGCGGGCATCCTGGAGCGCGGGGTCGAAACCGTGGTCGTCCTGCCCCAGGCCGCCTGCGATCTTAAAACCATTGTGCGCGAACTCAAACTGAGCCAGGGAATCATGGAACTGGAAACCGCGACGGTCACCGCCGTCACCTCCGCCGGGCTCGGGCACCGCGTCTGCGTGGACACCATGAGCCTTCTTAAATCCGGCCAGGGCATGCTGGTCGGCAATTCCAGCGCCTTCACCTTCCTCATCAACGCCGAGACCGAATCCAACCCCTATGTGGCCCCCCGTCCGTTCCGCATCAATGCCGGAGCCGTGCACGCCTACACGGCCATGCCCGGGGACAGGACCACGTACCTGGATGAACTGAAAACCGGAACAGAGGTGCTCATCGTCGGCGCCGACGGCTCCACCACCCTGGCCACCGTGGGTCGCTGCAAGGTCGAGATCCGGCCCATGCTGCTCATCGAAGCCGAATGCAATGACAAAAAGGGCACCCTCTTCCTGCAGAACGCCGAGACCATCCGCATGGTCCGGGCCGACGGCCGCCCGGTCAGCGTGGTCGATCTCAAGATCGGGGACAAGGTGCTGTGCCGCACGGACCAGGCCGGACGGCATTTCGGCATGCGCATCACCGAGGAGATCAAGGAATGAACTCGTCTACGCAGCGCCTGACCGAGATTCGGACCCAGATCGACGATCTGGACGAACGGATTCTTGATCTCTTGAACAAACGCGCTTCTTTCAGCCGCGAAGTGGGCCAGCTCAAGTCCGACTCCCTGGACATCGTCTTCAAGCCCTTTCGAGAAAAGGAAGTCTTGAGCCGCCTGAACTCCTTAAGCCCCGGTATCCTGCCCGAAGACCATCTGCGCGCCATCTACCGCGAAATCCTGTCCTCCTCGCGCCGCCTGCAGCAGCCACAGACCGTGGCCTATCTCGGTCCCGAGGGCACCTTCACGCATCTGGCGGGCCTGGAGTACCTCGGCCGCTCCATGGACTTCACCCCCTGTCCGACCCTGCACGACGTTTTTTTGACCGTGGCCTCGCGCAAGGCCGATCTCGGCGTCATCCCGCTCGAAAATTCCCTGCAGGGCAGCGTCGGCCAGAGCCTGGACCTCTTCCTGCAATACAATGTCTATATCCATGCCGAGCTCTTCAGCCGCATCAGCCATGCGTTGCTGGCCACAAATGCCGACCTGTCCTCCGTGCGCACGGTCTATTCCCATCCCCAGGCCCTGGCCCAGTGCTCCGGGTGGCTGCGCACCAACGTGCCCCAGGCCTCGGTCATCCCCACCGAAAGCACGGCCGCGGCCGCAGCCCAGGCTGAACGTGAGGGCGACGGCTCCGCCGCCATCGGGCATCCGAGGCTGGTGGAACGCTATGGCCTGAAAGCCGTGGCGCTGGATATCCAGGACCTTCCGGACAACTGGACCCGCTTCCTGGTCATCGGCCCCACGCCCACGGTCGGCAGCAGCCGGGACAAGACCTCGCTCCTGTTCACCACCCCGGACCGGCCCGGCGCGCTGGCCGCCATCCTGAACCTGCTGGCCGACCAGGGGCTGAACCTGACCAAGCTGGAGTCGCGGCCGCTCAAGGGCGAGAAATGGAAATACGTCTTCTTCATGGACGTGGAATGCGACCTGTCCCAGGAACAGTATGAAAACACCATGAACAACCTGACCAGCCTCTGCCACACCATGCGCGTGCTCGGCAGCTACCCCACGGGCCCGCACCTCTACGGCACGGGCATGGTTCAGGAGCCGGCATGAAACCCGTCATCGACATCACCGCGCCCTCGTCCAAATCCCTGTCCCACCGGGCGCTCATCTGCGCAGCCCTGGCCGGAGGCGAGTCGCTCCTCGAAGGCGTGCTCGACAGCCAGGATCTGACCCGCACCGCCGAGTGCCTGCGCCTTTTGGGCGCGCTCATAACGCCTCAAGGCGGCAAGCTCTTTGTGCGCGGCATCGGCGGGAAGGCACGGGCGAACGCTGAAGGCCCCATTTCCATGAACATCGGCGAATCCGGCACCACCTGTCGGCTCATGGCCGGCGTGGTCACGGCCATCCCCGGCATCTACCGCATCCACGGCGAGGGACGCATCCACGACCGACCGGTCGCGCATCTGACCGACGCCCTGGCCCAGCAAGGGGTGCGCGTCACCTTCGAGGAAAAGAACGGCTACCCGCCCCTGGTCATGTCCAGCCCGGGACTTTGCGGCGGCGAGGTGACCATCAACCTGGAGCAGAGCAGCCAGTACCTCTCGGGCCTGCTCCTGGCAGCCCCCCTGGCGAGCGGGACGACGACCATCCGGCTGATCGGCAGGTCCGTGGCCTCCTGGCCCTATGTCGCGCTGACGCTGGACACCATGTCCCGCTTCGGCGTGCCCGTGATCCTGGAGCGCAGAATCCTGGACGATTGGCAGCCCTGCTCCCACGCCGAGGCAGCGGGGATTCCCCCCACGGACATCCGGCTCATCGTCCATCCGGCCCCCTACCGGGCCGGGGCCATGCGCGTGGAGGGCGACTGGTCCAATGCCTCCTACTTTCTGGCCGCCGGAGCCGTGGGCACGGCTCCGGTCCGCATTTCCGGGCTCAGCAGGCAGTCGGCCCAGGGCGACCGCTTCATGCTCGAAATCCTGGCCCGCATGGGCGCGTCCGTCGAATGGCAGGATGACGTGGTCACGGTTTTCCCGTCCGTGCTGCGCGGCACGCAGGTCGACATGAACGCCTGTCCGGACATCGTGCCCACGGTGGCGGCCATGGCCGCCTTCGCCACCGGCGAGACAATCATCTCCGGAGCCGCGCACCTGGCCCTGAAAGAATGCGACCGCATCCAGGGACCGGTCACGGAACTGTCCAAGGCCGGGGTGAACATCGAGGCCCGGCCCGATGGCATGCTCATTCGCGGCAACGGCGGGCTCCTGCCCCGCAGCGTGAACACGCACAGCGTGAACCTGTGCACCTACGGCGACCACCGCATGGCCATGAGCTTCTCCCTGCTGGAGCTGGGCGGCATCACCGTGCATCTCGACAACCCCTCCTGCGTGGCCAAATCCTTTCCTGGATTCTGGGACGTCTGGGACCGGATCCGCCTCGGCAATGGCCTGGGAGCAGCGCATGAGTCTTAGCCAGGCATCGGCCATCGTGGTCATCGGCGCCAAAGGGCAGATGGGAGCGCGCTTCGTGCGCAGATTTCGCGAAGCGGGCAACCCCGTGACCGAGTTCGACCATCCTCTGGATCTCGCCGCCCTGCCGGACGCCGTGCGGAAGGCCGCGCTGGTCCTCTTGTGCGTGCCCATCACGGCGATGAAGGATGTCGTCGCGTTGGTGGCCCCGCATCTCACGCAGACGACGATCCTGGCCGATATCTGCTCGGTCAAGGTCCAGCCCCTGCATGACATGCTGGCTCAGACCACAACACCCGTGGTCGGCACCCATCCACTTTTCGGCCCCGAGACACTTGACGTGGAACTGCGTATTGCCGTAACTCCCGGTCGTGACCAGGAGGCAAGCGATAATCTATCAAGCTGCTTCCGCGCACTGGGATTTTCCCCGTTCACCACAACGGCCGATGAGCATGACCATGCCATGGCCTACATCCAAGGACTCAACTTCGTGACAACCGTCGCTTACCTCTGTGCTTCCCCTCTGGAAAACGGAATCGAGCGTTTCTTCACGCCCTCGTTCGGACGACGCGTGGAGGCGGCCACGAAAATGATCACCCAGGACGCACCCCTCTTCTCCACCATGTTCGAAGCAAATCCCCACAGCCTTGAAGCCGTACGCGTGTTCCGTTCGTATCTGAACGTCGCCGCCGGCGGCGATCTGGAACTTTTGAGCCAGAAGGCTCTTTGGTGGTGGCGTAAGCAACATGACGCAGGGGGACCCGCTTCCTGACGGCATCGCAGTGCCGTTAGTTCAGGCATAAAAGGCATAAAAGCCGGATTCTTCTGCAGGATCCGGCTTTTTTTTATCCAAAATTCAACAATCGATTATGGAGGCACCATGATCACCCTACCCCAACAGGGGACCTGGCTCCCGGCGGACACACAGACGCCCATCTCCCTGTACCTGACACTGGTGCGCGAAAAACAGGGTTTCCTCCTTGAAAGCACCGAGGTGGACGGACGGCTGGGCCGGTATAGCCTCATCGGCTGGGATTATCGGCTGATCCTCTCCTGCTCGGGCGGCAAACTCGACGTGCAGAGCTACGACCCGCGCCTGCATGCCTTGAAGGAATTCAGCGGCCAGGAGTATGTGTCCGGACTGCGCGCCTGTCTGAACTCCCTGACCGTCACCGGCCCCGAAAACCTGGGCCCGCTCCCGGCCGTGACCAGGAGCGTGTGCGGCTACATGGCCTACAACATGGGCGGCATTTTCGAGCCGGCCCTGGCCGACAAGCTGCCCCCCGAAGAAGGGCGCTCCATCATGGTCCTGCCGGGCAAGGTCATCCTCTTCGACCACCTGCACCACCGCTGCTGCTACCTGACGCTGGATTCAACCACCAACCTGAACGGCTGCCAGCGCCCGAGCACCCCGGCCCCGCCCGTGGTCGGCGCCATCACCACCACGCCGAGCCAGGATGAATTCCTGCGCCGGGTGGGCCGGGCCAAGGACCTCATCACCCAAGGAGAGGCCATCCAGATCGTGCTCTCGACCCGCTTCTCGGCCCCGTTTTCAGGCTCCGCCTTTGAACTGTACCGGCGTCTGCGGCAGATCAACCCCTCACCCTACACCTTCTTCATGTCCTTCGGGGAGCTGACCATCATGGGCTCCTCGCCGGAGCTGCTCATCCGCTGCGAGGACGGTTTACTGCAGCTGCGCCCCATCGCCGGGACCCGCGTGCGCGGCGCGACCGAGGCCGAGGATCAGGCCCTGGCCGAGGAACTGCTGGCCGACGAAAAGGAACGGGCCGAGCACGTCATGCTCGTGGACCTGGGCCGCAACGACCTCGGCCGCATCGCCGCCCCCGGCACCGTGCACGTCGACAAATACATGCAGGTCGAGCGCTTTTCCCATGTCATGCACCTGACCTCCTACCTCTCGGCCCATCTGACCGAGGGCCTCGACGCCATCGACGTATTGAAGGCCGGATTCCCGGCGGGCACCGTCTCCGGCGCGCCCAAGATCCGAGCCATGCAGATCATCGCCGACGAGGAGCAGCTCGATCGCGGCCCCTATGCCGGCGGCATCGGCTGGATCGGCCTCGATCAGGGGCAGGTCAACCTCGACACGGGCATCACCATCCGCTCCCTGTGGGTGGAGAACGGCCAGATCAACTGGCAGGCGGGCGCAGGCCTCGTCTTTGACTCGGATCCGGAAAAGGAATGGCAGGAGTGCCACAACAAGGCCAGGGCAATCCTGAAGGCCATCACCAGCACAGGAGGCGGAGATGATTTTACTGATAGACAACTTTGACTCGTTTACTTTCAACCTGGTTCAGGTTTTCCAATCTTTGGGCGCAAACCCCTTGGTGCTTCGTAACAACGAGCCGGAAATCATGAACCTGGCCACGGACCCGCGCCTTCACGGCGTGATCATTTCCCCCGGACCGAGCCACCCGCGCAACACCGGGCTGTGTTTACAGTTCCTGGATCTGGTGCCGAGGACCATGCCGCTCCTTGGCGTATGCCTCGGGCACCAGACCCTGGCGCACCACAGCGGTGTGACCGTAGGCTCGGCCCGGCGCATCATGCACGGCAAGACCTCGGATATCCGCCACGACGGGACAGGCCTTTTTGACGGACTGCCAAACCCCATGCAGGTCGGGCGCTACCATTCCCTGGCCGTGCACGAGGAGGATCGCACCGATCTCCCCTTCGAGGTCACCGCCCGCACGGAGCGCGGCGAAGTCATGGCCCTGGCCTTCAGGGATCGCCCATGGGTGGGCGTGCAGTTCCACCCCGAATCCGTGCTCACGCCGGATGGCCCGAAGCTTCTCAAAAACTTCCTGAACATGTGCGACGCCACGGAGTAAGCCATGAACACCATCAGCCATATTCTTGAACATCTGACCACGGGCGCGGACCTCTCCGCTCCCCAGGCCAAAGAGGTCTTCGACCTCCTGCTGACGGGCGAGGTCTCCCCGGTGCAGGCCGGAGCCTTTCTGATGGGCCTGCGGGCCAAGGGCGAAACCGCCGCCGAGCTCTCGGCCGCGGTGGACGCGGCCCTCGGCCAGGCCCGGCTCATTCCCGGCCTCTCGGGCAAGCGCATCGACACCTGCGGCACGGGCGGCGACGGCCAGCACAGCTTCAACTGTTCCACGGCCGTGTCCTTTTTCCTGGCCGACATGGGCTACCAGGTCGTCAAGCACGGCAACCGCGCCGTGTCGAGCAAATGCGGCAGCGCCGACGTGGTCGAGGACCTGGGCTACCCCCTGGTCACGGACCCCGAGGAGGCGCGGGCGGAGCTGGCCAAGCGCAACTTCGTCTTCCTCTTCGCCCCGCATTTTCACCCGGCCTTCAGGCATGTGGGACCGGTGCGGCAGCAGCTCGGCGTGCGCACCATCTTCAACCTCATGGGCCCGCTCCTCAACCCGGCCCTGCCCACGCATCAGATCCTCGGCGTACCGGATTTCCGCTTCGCGCCCATGATCGCCCAGGTCCTGGCGGCCAGAAAGGGCCTGGAGCGCGCGGCCATCGTCCATGGCGCGGGCGGCTTTGACGAGCTGACCCCGTGCGGCCCCGGACAGGTCATCTTCATCGAGCACGGCGTCATCCGCGAAGCAGTCATCGACCCGGCGGATTTCGGCCTCTCGACCTGCGTACCGAGGGCTCTGGCCTGCGACAGCAAGGAAGAGGCGCTCAAGCTGCAACGTCAGGTCCTGACGGGACAAGGCCCCAAATCCCTCCAGGACATGGTCACCCTGAACCTCGGAGTGGCCATCTACCTCTTGGAGGACAATCTGCCCCTGGAGCTGGCCATGGACATGGCGCAAGCCAAGGTGGAGCAGGGGCTCGCCCGCGGGGTGTGCCATGCTTGAAAAATTCCGCCTGGCCAAGGAAGCGGAAGTCCGGGAGCTCCTGCGCCTGCGCGACGCCGGGCATGTGCATGCGCCTTGGGGCCGCCCCCGTCCGGGTTTCGGCGCGGCCCTGACCCGGTCCGGATCATCGGGCATCATCGCCGAATATAAACGCGCCTCTCCGTCCAAGGGCTACATAAACCTTGGCGTCACTCCCGCCGAAGCCTGCGCCGGGTACGCCGGGGCCGGAGCCTGTGCACTGTCCATCCTGACCGAGAGCCTTTATTTCAAGGGCGACCTCTCATTTTTGGCTGAAGTCGCGAATCTGGGGCTGCCGCTGCTGCGCAAGGACTTCATCATCCACCCCCTGCAGGTGGAGGCGACCACTGCCACCCCGGCCTCGGCGATCCTGCTCATCGTGCGCATGTTCGAGGATTTGAACGAGCTGGCCACGCTGCACGCCCTGTGTCTGACGCATGGCCTTGAGCCGGTGATGGAGGTCTTCGACGAGCGTGATCTGGACCGGGCCAAGGAAATCGGGAGCACCATCATCCAGGTCAACAACCGCGATCTGGACACGCTGACCACGGACCTTGGCCGTTGCCTGGACATGGTGCGGCGCAAGGAGGACGGTGAAATCTGGATCGGGGCCAGCGGCATCTCGACGCCACAGCAGGTGCGGGAGCTGAAGGCTGCCGGCCTGGACGCGCTCCTCATCGGCACGGCGCTCATGCAGCACGGCGATCCCGGCCAGGGCCTGGCTGCGCTTACCGGAGGAAGGTCATGATCATCAAGGTTTGCGGCATGACCAGAGCCGAGGACGTCGAATTCTGCGACGCCCTCGGCATTGACCTCCTGGGCTTCATCTTTCATCCCGAGAGCCCCAGAAACATTGCGCCGGAATGGGTCGCCGCCCAAAAGCCCGGCCGCGCCCTCAAGACCGGCGTCTTCGTGCGCCAGGGCGTGGAGGAAATCAGCGCCATCGCCAGAGCGGCAGGCCTCGATCTGCTGCAGCTCCACGGCGGGCACACAGCGGAACAGTGCCGGGACCTCGGACCCGAGCGGGTCATCAAGACCATGTGGCCCCAGCGTTATGCGACCACACAGCTCCTGCTCGCGGACATGCTGCTTTTCACCCCGGTCTGCCGGGCCATCCTGCTCGACAGTGGGACCAGCGGCGGCGGGCACGGCACAAGCCTCAACGCCACCGTTCTGCAACGGCTCAAATGCCCCCATCCCTGGTATCTGGCCGGGGGCCTCGGACCGCACAACCTGACGGCCATGAAATTCACCGGCGCGAGCGGCTTCGACCTCAACTCCGGGGTGGAAAGTCTCCCCGGAATCAAGGATCATGACAAAGTGCGCTGCGCCTTCAACATATTACGAGGAAAACCATGAGCAGAATATCCGACATGCTCCCCCGCCATTTCGGCCCTTATGGCGGCCGCTATGTGCCGGAGATGCTTGTTCCGGCCTTGGAAGAGCTGGAGCAAGGCTACCTGAAATACAAGGACGATCCACAGTTCACGGCCGAACTGACGGACCTGTATCAAAACTACTGCGGACGCCCCACGCCGCTCTATTTCGCCGAGAACCTGACCCGGGAGCTGGGCGGCTGCAAAATCTACCTGAAGCTTGAGGGGCTGGCGCACACCGGCGCGCACAAGATCAACAACGCTCTGGGCCAGGCCCTGCTGGCCAAACGGCTGGGCAAGACCAAGGTCATCGCCGAGACCGGGGCCGGTCAGCACGGTCTGGCCTCGGCCACGGTGGCCGCGCGCTTCGGCCTTGAGTGCACGGTCTTCATGGGCGAGGTGGACGTGCGTCGCCAGTACCCAAACGTCTACGCCATGAAGCTCCTCGGCGCCGAGGTCATCCCGGTCACCGACGGCACGAAGACGCTGAAGGACGCGGTCAACGCTACCCTCAAATACTGGATTCAGAACTTGAAAGACACGCACTACATCCTGGGCTCGGCCCTGGGGCCCTTTCCCTACCCGGTCATGGTGCGCGATTTCCAGTCCGTCATCGGCCGCGAAGCGCGCGCCCAGATCCTGGAACGCGAGGGCAGGTTGCCTCATCATCTGGTGGCCTGCGTGGGCGGCGGCTCCAACTCCATCGGGCTCTTCCATCCCTTTCTGCAGGACGCGGGCATCCGCTTCCACGGGGCCGAGGCCGGCGGACGCGGCCCTGCCATCGGCGACAATGCGGCCCGCTTCGGCGGCACGCCCAAGGTCGGCATCGTGCAAGGCTACAAGAGCTATTTTCTGCAGGACGAGAGCGGACAGCTGCAGAACACCCATTCGGTCTCGGCGGGCCTCGATTATGCCGGGGTCGGACCGGAACTGGCCTGGCT
>CAXNFJ010000046.1:0-9476 GCA_964201165.1 Desulfomicrobium sp. | reverse complement strand
GGGGTGATGCATGCCGATGGGCTGCGCTTTTGCTGGGAAGGCACGGAGAGATTGCCTGGTTTGACGTTCATCGGGAACCTGCCCTACAATGTGGCGTCCCCCATGATCTGGGAAATGGTCAGCCGCTGCCGGTCCTGGAGAAGCATGCTGTTCATGGTCCAAAAGGAAGTTGCCCAGAGGATCACGGCCAAGGCGGGGAGCCGGACCTATGGCGCGCTTTCCGCATGGATTGGAAATTTTGTGCGGCCCGAATACGTGTTCACGGTCCCGCCGCATGTGTTCCGTCCCCAACCCAAGGTGGATTCGGCCATTGTGCGCTTTCTGCCCCGGCCCGACCCCGCCTGGGAGGAAGCCCGTGCATTGTCGTGGACTGTGAAGATTCTTTTTCAGCAGCGGCGTAAGCAGCTGGGAACAATCCTTAAATCCCACTGGTCCGCATCTATCGAGAGCTGGTGCGCAACGTGTGGGGTGGACCGGCGAATCCGTCCCGAAGAACTTGATCCGGACATGTTGCGCGCCTTGTCCCTCATTATCGACCATGAAAAATGATTCACGGTCCCGTCAAATGCCCGTCAGTACAGGGTTTCCCCGCCTTATTTTGAAAATTAGCTTGACTTTGCAAGTGAAATTCTGTTTGCCTGCCGACTGAGCGTTTGCGCCGGAAAGGGTTGCCGTCCTTGAGTTCAGCACTCTGGACATGTTCCTTTCCTTCCAGTAGAGAGTGGCGCATTCGTGTCCAAGAAATTTCAAGATCAGGCTGGAAAGTGCCAAATGTTGACGGTTGTGGATTCATGAGGCTTCTGGAGAGCTTCCCGCACCCGTTAGTGAATTACTGCAAAGGAGGAAGACTGATGACGAAAGCTGAATTGGTTGCCAAGATGGCGGAAAAGGCTGGACTGACCAAGGCGAATGCCGAGCGTGCCCTTACGGAATTTCTGAAAGCCGTTCAGGAAACGCTGGTGAGCGAAAAGAAGATGACTCTCACAGGCTTTGGAACTTTCGTGGTTGAAGAGCGTCAGGCCCGCACTGGACGCAATCCCCGCACCGGCGAAGAGCTGAAGATTCCCGCTTGTAAGGTTGTCAAGTTCCGACCCGGCAAGGAACTCAAAGACGCGATCAAGTAATTACGCAAGGGGGACCTATGTTGCATGGGGAAACTGTTCAGAGCCCATTGCCTCAGGATTTGCCCTGGTGGCAGCCTGATCATGCCATTTTTTTCGGAGTTCTCTACGCGGTACTTTTCATTATCGGGAGCGGAGTAGGTGTTGTCATCCTCAAGTCTCTTGCCGAGACCATAAAGGAAAAGATGTCGTAGCCTGATTTCCGCGATGTTTTGAAGGGGCTGCTTCGGAGCCCCTTTTTTTTTGTCCCTTATTTTTCTTGCCAAATTTTCGACCTTTGCATAAAAGGCAAAGTTTCCTGCTCGCCATAGGCGTTCAGGATAAGATCAAGAACGGGAGGTGATCCGTTTGCCAGGTGTATACATGGGTGACAGCGATACTTTTGACTACTCCCTGCGGAAGTTCAAGAAGCAGGTAGAGAAGGCCGGTATCCTTTCCGAGCTGAAAAAGCGTCAGCATTTCGAAAAACCCAGCATCCAGAAGAAGAAGAAGGAAGCTGCGGCCAAGAAAAGACTGCTGAAGAAGATCCGTAAAATGCAGGTAATGTAATGAGTCTTTCTGAGCGCCTTGAAAAGGACTATGTGATCGCTTTCAAGGCGAAAAAGACTGACGAGGTGGCTGTCTTGAGAATGCTCAAGGCAGCCGTCAAGAACAAGCAGGTTGAACTCCGGCGGGAGTTGACCGACAATGAGATCCTTGACGTGGTGGCCAAGCAGGTCAAGCAGCGTCAGGAATCCATTGACCAGTTCCGAGCCGCGGGTCGGGTCGATCTGGCTGAAATCGAGGAGCGCGAACTCCTCATTCTGCGCACCTATCTCCCCACGGCTCTTTCTTCAACAGAATTGGAGGAGGCCGTCACTTTGACCATCCAAACTCTTGGTGCTTCCGGCATGAAGGACATGGGCAAGGTCATGAACGCCATCCTGGGCGAACATGCCGGCCGTGTTGACGGAAAGGAACTCAGCGCGCTGGTGCGTGCCAAGCTTTCTACGTAATCCTATGGATTCAAGAACATTGCAGCTGCTGGAATATCCCAAGGTCCTGCAGCATCTTTCGCACTTGGCGGTCAGTGAGGCGGGCAGGGATGCCTGCCTTTCGCTTTTGCCTGAAACCGATCCCGCTGTAATCGCGGCCCGCTCGGCGCTGGTCCGCGAGGCCATCCATTTTTGCGCCCACAAGGACGTGCGTCTGTCGGCTTTTCCCGACGTGGCCGGCGTTTTTGCATGTCTGCGCAGCCCCCTGGCCTTTCTTGATCAGGATGGCCTGGTTGGCGTTCGTGAAATGCTTAAAGCTGCCGCGACGTTGCTGGGCTGTCTCCAAGATGCCGATGCGCAGCGGTACCCGGGTCTGGTCGCGTTGGTGGCCGGACTTACCCTCCCGCCCAAAACCTGGTCGGGCCTTGGCCGTTGCCTGGCTCCCGACGGGACCATCCGTGATGAAGCCTCGCCCGAGCTCTACTCCGTGCGTCAGGAAATCCGCCGCGTGCATCAGATGTGCACCCGCAAGGTTCAGGATTTTTTTCAAAACAAGGATCTGCAGTTCATGCTGCAGGACGAATTTCTGACCATCTCCTCGGATCGCTATGTGCTGGCCCTCAAGAATAATTTCAAGGGGCGGCTCAAAGGCATTGTGCACGATTATTCCCAGACGGGAGAGACCTGTTATTTCGAGCCCCTGTTTCTGGTGGAGCTCAATAACGATCTCCAGGAGTACAAGCAGGAGGAGCGTGTCGAGGAACAGAAGATCCTGCGTTTTCTGAGTGACCTCATCCGCTCGGAACAGGATGCCATAGAGCGCACTTTCGCCGAGTTGGTCCGTTTCGACCAGTTGCTGGCTATTTGTCATTTTGCTCGCCAAACGGACGCCCATGTCGCTGACATCGCTTTGGGCGCGCCGCTCAATCTGACGCAGGCGAGGCATCCACTTCTTGTGTTCGGCAATGACCACGTCGTGCCGGTGGATCTTGTCCTGCACCAGGGACAGCAGGTGCTCATCATCACCGGCGGCAACGCGGGCGGCAAGACCGTGTGCCTGAAGACCCTGGGACTTCTGGGGCTCATGGCCCACGCCTGTCTGCCTGTCACTGCGGGCGAGGGCAGCACCTTGCCGCTGTGGGGCAACTTTGTCGTTTCCATGGGTGACGAACAGTCCATCGAGCAGAGCCTATCCACCTTCACGGCCCAGATTCGCCATTTCAGCGAGGTCTGGCCGCGGATCGATTCGCGCACCCTGGTCATTCTGGACGAATTCGGGGTCGGTACCGATCCTAGCCAGGGCGCGGCCTTGGCTCAGGCCGTGGTGGACGGCCTGCTTGAACGGCAGGCCTGGGTCGGTGCGGCCACTCATTTTCCGGCCCTCAAAGCCTACGGTCTTTCCAGGGAAGGGGTCCGGGCCGCTTCCGTTATTTTTTCTCCGGACACCAAAAAGCCCCTGTTCAAGCTCGGCTACGATCAGGTCGGGGCCAGCCGGGCCCTTGACGTGGCCAGGGAGCAGGGCTTGCCCGAGTCCATTTTGGCGCGGGCCCAGGAGTATCTGTACCTGGATTCCGGTGACACGGAAGAAGTGTTCGATCGTCTCAATAGCCTGGCCGCGGCCAAAGAGGATGAATTGGACACGCTGAAAGGCCGCACCCGCGAACTGGAGCTCAAATTTGCCCGCAAGCTGGCGAAGTTGGACCAGGAGCGGGTCCGCATGCAGACGGAGTTGCGCGAAGCCTCGCGGGAAATCATGCGCCAGTGGCGGGAAGGTCAGCGCGGACGCAAGGAAGCATTGAAAGAGATCGCTCAGTTGCGTGATTCCGTGGGTCAGACGTCGGCTACGGAAGAGACGGAGAATAAACTTTCCCTAGAGACCATTGCCCAAGGGCAGGTCCTGCTTTATCTGCCCTGGAACAAAACAGGGCTGGTCCAGGAAATCGATGGCAAAAAAGAGCGTGTCCGGCTGGATATGGGCGGAGTGTCTCTGTGGGTTGGGCTCTCAGACGTGCAACCGGCGGCAAAGGACAAATCCGATTCCGGAAAGGTTGTGGTCAGGAGCGCCCCTTCGGCAGTGACGCCGCTCCGATTGGATCTGCGCGGCATGCGTGCTGACGAGGCGGAATCCGAATTGTCCCGATTTTTGGACAAGGCGCTTCTCACCGGGCGCACCGAAGTCGAAATAGTGCATGGCATGGGCACCGGAGCCATGCGCCGGGTTGTGCATGACCATCTGCATCAGTCCCGAGCTGTGGATTCCTTCCGGCTGGGCAATGCGGACGAAGGCGGTGACGGTGTGACCAAGGTGGTTTTGGCGGGATAATATTTTTCAGCGGAGCCGGATGAGCACGTTCGACCAAGGACTGATCGCGGAGATAAAAGCTCGCCTGCGCATAGAGGACGTGATCGGAAGACACGTGGAACTCCGGCCGGCCGGGAGCAGGCTGGTTGCTCCGTGTCCGTTCCACCAGGAAACAAAGCCGTCCTTTTCGGTCAATCCGGAAGGGGGCTTTTATTATTGCTTCGGGTGCCAGGCCTCAGGCGACATCATTGAATTTTACCGGGCCATCAATGGCCTGGAGTTTGGCGAGGCCGTCGAAGCCTTGGCGCGCGAGGCGGGCATACAGGTTCGCCGTCGGCCCGAATACCAGCCGGCGGGCAGCCTTTCCCGGGCGCAGTGTCTGGAAATGCACGCCTTGGCCGCGGTGTTTTACCGGCAGGTTCTGGGGCGTCCGGCCGGGCAGGCTGCGCGTGACTATATCACGCGGCGCGGACTGGCCCCGGAAATTGTCGAGCGCTTTTGTCTGGGCTGGGCTCCTGCCGGCTGGAATGAACTGCGCGACCATCTGCGCAGTCGGGGATTTGCCGAAGAGGCTGCCGAAAAGGCCGGGCTCGTTAGCAAGTCGGCCAAGGGCAGCTATTACGACCGCTTCCGCGAGCGGCTTATTTTTCCGATCATGAACATGTCCGGGCAGACGGTGGCTTTTGGCGGCCGCAGTCTGGTCGACGGCGAGGGACCCAAGTACCTGAACTCCAGCGAGACGCCCATCTACACCAAGGGCGAGCATCTCTATGGACTGTATCAGGCCCGGCGCGCCATGTCCCACTCCAAGAGCGTGCTCTTGACGGAAGGGTACGTTGACGTCCTCAGCCTGCACCAGTTCGGCTTTGAGAACAGCTGCGGGGTGCTGGGTACGGCCCTGACACCGGAGCAGGTCCACCGGCTTTCCGGGCTCGTGGGTCAGGTCGATCTGGTATTTGATGGGGATAATGCCGGCCGCAAGGCGGCTTTGCGCAGCGCGGAAATGATTTTGACCCAGGGACTCAAGTGCCGGGTGCTCTGCCTTCCCGAGGGCGAGGATGTGGATTCCGTGCTGCAGACGCACGGCCGGGAGCGTCTGCAGGAGCTTGTGGCGCAGTCCGTAGATGGCCTTGATTATTGCCTGCGGCAATTGTCCGCGCATCAGGCCCCCAAGGATGTGCTTCTCTGGGCCACGGGATTCATGTCCCGGCTCAAAAAACTGGACTGGCAGTCCTTTTATCTGCCCAAATTGGCGGCTGGACTCGGACTGTCCGAAATCGAACTGCGCCGAACCCTGGGGGATAAGGACAAGGACAAAGGGACCGCCGTGGCCGGTCCGGCGCGTTTGGAGCAGTGCAAACCCTCGCAGCGGGACAAGAATCTGCTGGCCTTTGCCGTGCGCTTTCCCGAATACCACGGGCAGTTGCAGGAACTGGGCATGGGTGCGGCCCTGGCCACGGAGCGGGGCAGAATTTTTTGGGGCAAGATTTTCGGGGCAAACCCGCACGAAGTCCTGAGCCATCTGGATCAGGGCGAGAAGCAGTTTTATGTGCAGTGCCAGATGCGCACCGACGTCACGGCCGATGACGGACGGAGCGAGTGGGACGAAGTTCGGGAATTTTTGCGTCAGAACGGCCAGCGTCGCGAGCTGGACAGCCTCAACATTGGATTGCGCAAGGCCCGCCATGGCGGGGATTTTCAGGAAGAGTTGCGCCTTTTGGCCTTGATCCAGGCAAGAACGCAGGGCTGAACACCGCGGAAGCCCACGCCGGCGGACGAAGACTTTTTTATCAACTTTGGGGGGAACGGATGAGTAATATCAAAGATGTTCAGCAGATTCAGGCGCTGATTGCCGAAGGAAAGAAAAAGGGATTTCTGACCTTCGATGAACTCAACAAGGCCTTGCCTTCCGAAGTCAACACTCCGGAACAGATAGACGAAATCATTGTCATTTTTGACCAGCTGGACATTGATATCGTCGACGAGAAGCTGTCGCACGGCATAGAGATCGCCGAGGACGACGGCGAAGAGCCCAAGGAAGAGGAAAAGCTCGAACTGGCTGAAGACGAGGATGGCGCGGACTATTCGTCGCGCAGCAACGACCCCGTGCGCATGTATCTGCGCGAGATGGGCGCCGTGGGCCTCTTGGACCGCGATGGCGAGGTCTACATCGCCAAGAAGATCGAAGCCGGCGAGCTCGAGGTCATGTACGCCCTGGTCGAGGTCCCAGTGGCCGTGGAAGAACTGGTCCGCGTGGGCGAGGACCTGAAAAAAGGCCGAATGAAGCTCAAAGACGTGGTCAAGACCATAGAAGAAGACGATCCGTCCGAGGAAGAGATGAACCAGCGCGAGCGGGTCATCAAACTTCTTGAGGACGTGAAGAATATTTATCGCAAGAAAAAGCCCCTCTACACCCGTCTGGACGAATGCGCGACCTTGGACAAGCGTGTGTTCGGCGTGCAGAAGAAGATCATGGACTTCAAGGAAGGCGTTGTGCAGTGCCTGCGCGACATCAAGCTTGAGAAGACCCTGATCGACCGCATCATCGAGACGGTGGGCGACTATGTGCGTCAGATGCACAACTGCCGTCGCGACCTTTCGGCCTACATCCTGTCCCTGGGCAAATCCCAGGACGAGATCTTCGGTATTTTCAAGCAGCTCGACGCGCGGACCATCAACCCCGTGGCAGCCGCCGACCAGCTCGGCATGACCATGGAAGAGCTTTTTTCCTTCAAGGAAATGGTCAACGGCAAGATCGAGATCCTCGGCAAGCTGCAGGAAAACGCCATGCACGACGTTGACCAGCTGGAGGAGATCCTGTGGCGCATCCGCAAGGGCAACACTGATGCCCTCGACGCCAAGCAGGAGCTCATCCGCGCCAACCTGCGTCTGGTCGTGTCCATCGCCAAGAAGTACACCAACCGCGGCTTGCAGTTCCTGGATCTGATCCAGGAAGGCAACATCGGTCTCATGAAGGCCGTGGACAAGTTCGAGTACCAGCGCGGCTACAAGTTCTCGACCTACGCCACGTGGTGGATCCGGCAGGCCATCACTCGGGCCATCGCGGACCAAGCTCGGACCATCCGCATCCCCGTGCACATGATCGAGACCATCAACAAGCTGGTGCGCACCTCGCGTTATCTGGTGCAGGAATTGGGTCGCGATCCCTCTCCGGAGGAAATCGCCGAGCGCATGGATTATCCGCTGGAGAAGGTCAAAAAGGTCCTCAAGATCGCCAAGGAACCCATTTCCCTGGAAACGCCCATCGGCGACGAGGAAGATTCCAGCCTGGGCGATTTCATCGAGGACAAGAAGGCCGTGGCCCCGGCCGATGAGGTGGTCAACACCAAGCTGGCCGAGCAGATCGCCCAGGTCTTGTCCGACCTGACCCCGCGCGAGGAGCAGGTCCTGCGCAAGCGTTTCGGCATCGGCGAGAAGAGCGACCACACCCTCGAAGAAGTGGGCAAGCTCTTCAACGTCACCCGCGAGCGTATTCGCCAGATCGAGGCCAAGGCCCTGCGCAAGCTGCGCCATCCCGTGCGCAGTCAGCAGCTGCGCTCCTATTATGAGTCCTGATCGGTATAAGGCATCACATTGCAAGGCAACCTCCAGGGTTGCCTTCTTTTTTGGACCGTTGCTCCAGGTTTGGCTGGTCGGCCTGATCCTGCTTGTCGTGGCGCAAGTCGCCACGGCCGAGACATGGCGGGTGGGTGTCGACGCGGTTTTGGATGGTGACACGCTGGTGGTGCACGGAGGAGAGCGCCTGCGGCTGCGCGGCATCGACGCGCCCGAGGTGATGCATAACGGCAGGCCCGGACAATATTTCGGAGTTGAATCCAAAAAGGTCTTGGCCGCCCTGGTGGCTGGGCAGGATCTTTTTTTGGACAAGGCGGAGCTGGACACGGACCGTCATGGACGGCTGGTCGGTGTCGCGTGCCTTGGCGACGGGCGGGTAGTCAATCTGATCATGATTGAAGAGGGCGCGGCGTTTGTCTATCCTCACCCCTCGGATATGGATGGGGACTTGTCCCGGCGCTTGCTAGAGGCCCAGGTTTCGGCCATGGGTCGGGGCAAGGGATTCTGGCCCAGGGTGCTGGACGCGCCCGGGGCATCGAAGGGCTTTGACGGCACGCGGGGATCCAGGCGATTTCACACGTCGTCCTGCCCTCTGGGGCGCAAGGTGAAGAAAGACAGCCAGGTGCACTTTTCCTCTCTGCGGGAAGCGTTCACGGCCGGATACGCTCCGGCCCGGGAATGCACTCCCTGGCCCTCGGACATGGGGCGTTAGATCGGCCGAGCGTCTGCATGCCGCCCGGGCGGCTTGAAATTTATACGGTGTTGGTGTTGTTCGTTCCAGAATTCTGGAGAAAATAGACTGGCGGGAAGGAGAGAATCATGACGCAATGGGTTGAAATGGGAAAATTCACGGAACTTGACGAAGTCGCGCAGAAAGAAGCCAACCGGTTGGCGGAATACGCCCTTGATGTGGCTTTGGACCCGGCTCAGGTCATTCGCTTCGAAGAGACCGAGACCGGATTTCGGCTCTTGATCGACGAGAATTTTTACAAGTTTTATCAGGGGCTTTAATGGCTCCGGGCCTGCTGCGCCGGATGCGCTCCAGGTTTCTGGCCATGGCGGGCGAGTATGCGGACCGACTGGGCGAGAGGCGCGAGCACATTGTCCTGAAGCGCGATCATTCCCTGCGGGTCTATGCCCTGGCCACAAAGATAGTGGCCGGGGAACGCCTGCCCTCGTCGCGTGTGTATCTGGCGGCGGCCTTGCTGCATGATATCGGCCGATTTTCGCAGTTCGAGCGTTTCGGCACCTACCGCGACGACGAGTCCGTCGATCACGGGGAGGAAGGAGCCGATTTTTTGCGGGGGAGCGATTTTCTGGAGGCTTTTGCGCCGGATGAGCGGGACTGCATCGTGAACGCGGTCCGCCAGCACAACAAGCGGGTGCTTCCCGCTGATTTGGGCCCGCTGACCGGATCCGTATGCGACGTGGTACGGGACGCGGACAAGCTCGACATCGTGCCGGTGGTCCTGTCCACGATGATGGCGGATGGACCGCGTGACC
>CAXNFJ010000045.1:0-9495 GCA_964201165.1 Desulfomicrobium sp. | reverse complement strand
ATTGTGCGTGAATACGATCCGGATGCGCCCTTTGTGCCCTGTGAGGAAAGCAAGATCCAACAGGTCTTTTACAACCTGATCCGCAATGGGGCGCAGGCCATGGTCGCCCAGGAAAGACCGGCGTGTTTCATCCTGCGCGTCATGCGTCGGGACGAGTCCGTGCGGATTGAAATCGAGGATAATGGACCGGGCATGTCCGAAGAGCTGCGCAAACGGATTTTCGAGCCGTTCTTCACCACCAAGCGGGTGGGCGAGGGCACTGGGCTCGGGCTTTCGGTGTCCTATTTTCTTGTGGTCGAAAATCACGGCGGTCAGCTGGAGGTGGAATCCACTCCGGGAAAGGGGACCACGTTTATTGTCACTCTGCCCCTCAAGCCCGAGGCGCGGAACGCTGGCGGAGTTGCGTGAGGGAGCATGGAATGATGACAAAGAATGAAAAACTGGTGCTTGTTTTGGATGACGAGCCGAACATTCGGGAAAGTCTGGCCGAATATTTGATGGATTGCGGGTTTTTCACCCTGACGGCCGAGAGCGCGGAGAAGGCTCTTGAACTGCATCTGTTGGATGAGGTCGCCGTTGCAGTGGTCGATATCCGGTTGGGCGGCATGGACGGTCTGGAATTCATCAAAAGGCTGCATGCCTTGCGTCCTGCCGTGCGCTATCTGATTCATACCGGATCCACGGATTTTCAACTAGACCAGGAGTTGCGGGATATCGGGCTGACGGAACTGGATGTGTTGTTCAAGCCGGTCTTGGACATGAGCGTTTTCGAGACGGAGATCAGAAACAAATTGACGGGGTTTGAGTCATGAAGCAGGTCACGATGCCCGTGGTGCTGACCATCGATGACGATCAGGCCGTGCGCGAGAGTTTGGCCAATTTTCTGGAAGATTTCGGCTACGTGGTGCTGCAAGCCGGAGATGGTCAGCAGGGTCTGGACGTTTTCGCGGCGCATCATCCGGACATGGTGCTGGTGGATCTGCGCATGCCGCGCATGGACGGATTGCAGGTTCTGGCCAAGGTGAAGGAGATATCTCCGGAAATTCCCGTCATGGTCGTGTCCGGCGCGGGGGACATCCGTGACGTGGTGGAGGCGCTACGCCGGGGGGCGTGGGACTACCTGGTGAAGCCCATCCAGGACATGAACATTTTGCTCCATTCCGTGCAAACCTGTCTGGAGCGGGCCCGCTTGCAGCGTCAGAACCGCGAGTATCAGCTCAGCCTGGAAGATTCCCTGGACAAGCTGCACCGCACCCAGAAGGAGATGATCCATTCGGCCAAGATGGCGGCCCTGGGAGACTTGGTGGCGGGAGTGGCCCACGAGGTGAACACGCCCATCGGTGTCAGCGTCACGGCGGCATCCTTTCTGGTCGAACGGACCCGGCAGCTGCGGGACTTGTATCAGAAGGGCGAAATGAAACGCTCGGATCTGGAAAAATACCTTGCTCTGGCCGAGGAATCCTCGTCCTCGGTCCTCTCCAATCTGGAACGGGCCGCCGAGCTGGTGCAGAGTTTCAAGAAAGTGGCCGCGGATCAAAGTTCCGAAGAAAAACGGATCTTTGACATGAAGAATTATCTGGAACAGATCCTGGTCAGTTTGCGTCCGCAATTCAAGCGCACTCCGCATCGGGTGCAGATGGACTGTCCCGACGGCCTGATGCTTGATTCTTTCCCCGGCGCCATCATGCAGATCATGACCAACCTGATCATGAATTCCCTGATTCATGGTTTTGCGGATGGGCTGCCCGGGGAAATCATTGTCCATGTGGAGCCGGCGGGCGAAGATGTCGTGCTGACCTACCGGGACACGGGCGTGGGCATGGACCGCGAGCAGAAAGAGCGGATTTATGACCCGTTCTACACCACAACGCGTGGTTCGGGAGGCACGGGCCTGGGGATGAACATCGTCTACAATCTTGTCACCCAGACGCTCAAGGGCGCGATCCTGCTGGAAACCAGTCCGGGCCAAGGCGCCATATTCAAGCTGACCTTGCCCAGGGACCCGGATCGCGTCGTGAGCGAGCCACAACTCTCCTAGACTGCGACCCCGGTCAGGCCGCGTTCAGGTTGTCGGGCAGACCGGCCACAAAGTCCCGAATTTCATCCCGCACCCGGCGATAAACCGCCAGGATTTCCTCCTCGTCAGTCATGCCTGCGCAGAGGCTTGGCGGATCGTCAAAGCCCTTATGCACCCGCTTGACCGGCCCCGCGAAGAAGGGGCAGGTTTCGCTGGCATGTCCGCACAACGTCACCACCACGTCAAAATTTAAGTCCGGCAGCTCGCCCACAGTTTTGGAGCTGTGTCCGCTCATGTCCACACCTGCCTCTGCCATGACCCGCATGGCATGGGGATTCATGCCGTGGCGTTCGATACCGGCAGAGTAGGCCTCGATTTCACCTTTTTTCAAATGTCTGGCCCAGCCATCGGCCATCTGGCTGCGGCAGGAATTGCCCGTGCACAGGAACAGGATCTTCATGCGCTCCCTCCGGGTTTGACCCGCACATGGCAGACGCCCTGCAAGGTGGCGACGGCGTGGGGGAAGTATTTTTCCTTGAAACGCAGGGCCACGCCGACCAGGGCGATGAGCACCGGCACTTCGACCAGCGGCCCGATGACGGCGGCAAAGGCCTGGCCGGAATTGATGCCGAAGACCGCGATGGCCACGGCGATGGCCAGTTCGAAGTTGTTGGAGGCGGCCGTGAAGCTCAACGTCGTGGACTGTTCGTAGGTGGCCCCGGCCTTGGCCGAGAGGTAGAAGGAGACCAGGAACATGACCAGAAAATAGATGCACAAGGGGATGGCGATGCGCACTACATCCATGGGCAGCTGCACAATGTATTCGCCCTTGAGGGAGAACATGACCAGGATGGTGAAGAGCAGGAAGATGAGGGTGAAGGGACTGATTTTCGGGATGAAAACCTTCTCGTACCAGTCCTTGCCCTTGGTCTTTAGGCCCACGAAGCGGGTGATCATGCCGCCGAGGAAGGGAATGCCCAGGTAGATGAACACGCTTTCGGCGATCTGGCCCATGGAGATGTCCACCTCCATGCCCGTGAGGCCGAACCAGCCGGGCAGAATGGTGATGAAGACCCAGGCGTAGATCGAGAAGAAGAGGACCTGGAAGATGGAGTTGAAGGCCACCAGACCCGCGCAGTATTCCGTGTCACCCTTGGCCAGATCGTTCCAGACAATGACCATGGCGATGCAGCGGGCCAGACCGATGAGGATGAGGCCGACCATGTATTCCGGGTAGCCGGACAGCAGGGAGATGGCCAGGAGGAACATGAGGATGGGGCCGATGATCCAGTTCTGGACCAGGGACAGGGTCAGGACCCTGCCGTTGCGGAAGACCTGGCCAAGCTCCTCGTATTTCACCTTGGCCAGGGGCGGGTACATCATGAGGATGAGGCCGATGGCGATAGGGATGTTGGTCGTGCCGACCTGGAAGGCGTTGATGAGGTTTTTCACTCCCGGGGCAAAATAGCCGAGCCCCACGCCGATGAACATGGCCAGGAAGATCCACAAGGTCAGATAGCGGTCCAGAAAGGAAAGTTTGCGGATAATGGATTCGGTCATGGAATCATCCTCTGTGTTTTCAGTCACAGGAATGTGACGGTTTGGTGGCAAGGTAGGCAAAATAGCGTCGGTCGTCTTCCCGGCAGAGTTCATGACCGGGGAGCTCACGCTTGAGTACCTCGGCGATCATGGTTTGCAGGGATGGACCGTGATCCAGGAGCTGGTAGTGCATCCATTTGCCGCTGCGCGTGGCCTTGACCCATCCGGCGTTCTTGAGAAAGGCTAGGTGCCGGGATATTTTGGATTGAGGGGTTTGCAGGGCTTCCATCAGGTCGCAAACGCAGAGTTCCCCGTGCCGGAGCAGGGAAACGATGCGCAAGCGCGTTGGGTCCGAAAGAGCTTTGAGAATTTCTGCGGTGCGTTCCATTTTCCATACATATCCGTATGAGCGGATATGTCAAAGCGAAAAATTGCCATGATGCTGCTGCGTCAGAGCTGCTGTGAAGTGAATGGCGATCAAACAGGCAGAAAGGGACGGGCTATGAAATACAGGCCCATGAGCCCGATGAGGATTCCGGCCATGCGGCGAAAAGCCGTGCCGCCGCGTTGCCAGGAAGAGTTGGCCATCAGGCGGCGAACCAGCGCCGTGGAGCTTCCTGCGATGACGATGGGGATGCAGTGGCCCAGACCGAAAAGGATGATGAGCAGGACGCCGGTCATGATTTTTTCCTGCACGGTGATAATGGCCAGAATGGGGGCGATGAAGCCGAAGGTGCAGGATCCGGACAGGACCCCGTAGGCTAGGCCGAGCACCAAGGCTCCGCCCAAGCCGCGCAGTCTGAAGCGGCCCATGAGGTTGCCGCCCAGAGAGCACTTGGCCACGCCGAGCATGTCCAAGGCCACCCAGAGGAGGATGAGCCCGACGACGATGGTCCAGTATGGCCCGACGTCGCCGAGCATCCGTCCGAGCAGGGCGCAGACCACGCCGATGACCGCGATGGTGATGAAAAGCCCTGACGTGAACACGGTCGCATAAAGTGCGGCCTGTCTGCCTTCCACCAACTTGTCCTGCCCCGCCACATAGCCGACGATGAGCGGGATGGAGGCGAGGTGACAAGGGCTGAACAGCACGCTGACCACGCCCCACAAAAAACAGCCGAAGGCAGCAAGCCCGGCACTGGACCCCATCCACTGGTTGATGAGGATCAGGAACTGGTCCATTACTCCACGCCCAGCTTGGTCAGCACTTTGATGATCGATTCTTTGTCGAAATATCCTTCGTGGCGCATGACCTCCGTGCCGTCCTTGTCGTAGAAGATCTGGGTCGGGATGGCGCGGATGCCGAACTTCACGGATTCCTTCGGGTTCTTCCAGACGTCGATGAACACGATGCCGGCCCTGCCTTCGTATTCCGTGGACAGAGACTCGATGACCGGGATCATCATCTTGCATGGGATGCAGGCTTTTGCGCCAATATCGACCATGGTGACCATGCCCTTGAGGGGCACTTCCTGGGCATCGCCGGAGATGAGGCTGGACGAGGCTGCCAGCCCGGAGGCGCCTGGAAAGAGAAGCAGTAATGCGCAGCAGAGCGCGTGAATGGCGATTTTCATGTGTGTCCCGGAGCGTGCGTTTTGTGTGAATCAGGCCTTGAGCCAGGCAATGACATCCGCCTTCTTGGGCACTTTGCCGACCACCTTGACCTCGCCATTGATAGCGACCGCAGGCGTGGTAAAGACTCCAAGCCGGGCTATCTCCGCAAAATCGGATACTTTTTCCATGCGGGCTTCCACCCCTGATTCGGCAATAGCCTCTTCTACGATTTTGGCCGTTTCGTTGCATTTGGAGCAACCCGGACCCATGACTTGAACCAGTTTCATTGATGTCTCCTAAAGTATGGCGTTGAAAAGATAGCCGACAAACATGATCCCCGATCCCACCACGCCCACAAAAATGGCGATGAGTCTGGGCTTCAACACTTTGCGCAGAATAACCATTTCCGGAAAGGACAGGGCGATGACGCTCATCATGAAGGCGAGCACCGTGCCCAGCGCCGCTCCTTTGCCAAGGAGGGCTTCAACCACGGGCACGATACCCGCCGCGTTGGAGTACATGGGGATGCCGATGAGAACGGACATGGGCACGGACCACCAAGCCCCCTCTCCCATGATACCGGCCAGATAGCCGTCGGGCACATAGCCGTGGATGCCTGCTCCGACGGCAATGCCCAGGATGATGAATTTCCAGACCCGGCCCACGATATCGCGGACGGAGTCCAGCGCATACTCCACGCGATCCCGGACCGTCATGCGTTCATCCGGGGCGGCGGCCTCGCCTGCGCGGATTTGCATGACCCAGTCTTCCACATACGGTTCCAGATTCATCCTGCCCATGACCCAGCCGGCGACGATGGCGATGCCAAGGCCGGTTACGAAATACAGGGCCGCCACCTTCCAGCCCAGCAGCCCAAAAAGCAGGACGAGCGCGATTTCATTGACCATGGGCGCGGAGATGAGAAAGGAGAACGTTACCCCGAGGGGCACTCCGGCGGTCATGAATCCGATGAAGAGCGGCACAGCGGAGCAGGAGCAAAAAGGCGTGACCACCCCCAGCAGCGCAGCCAGGACATTGCCCATAGCCTGACGGCCCGCGAGGACCTGGCGGGTTCTGGCCACGGTCACGAAGGAACGCAGAATGCCGACGGCAAAGACGACGAGGGTCAGAAGCAGCAGCACCTTGGGCGTGTCATACACGAAAAATTGGATGGCTAGACCCAAATGGCTCGTTGGATCGAGGCCCAGCAGTGAAAAGGTCAGCCATTCGGAAAAGGGTAAAAGCTGACTGTAGAGCAGGTACCAAAGGGCTAGGGCCGCCGCGCCCATGGGCAACATGCGTCCCAGGGGTTTATCCGGGGGTGTTTTGTGTTCTCCGCCTGGAGAAGAAGGGCAACACTGGGATGTCATGAGAAAAACTCCTTGCTTGGCGAAATCGCCAAATGATAGCGCAAAAAAATTAGGATCTGGCGGACAGCACCGATTCGAGGCAATGGAAAAAATTGAGCACACACGGCACTTTCAGGCGATAATAGACCTGCTTGCCGCGCTTGTCGTCCTCGACGATCCCGGCATTCTTGAGGATGGTCAGGTGCTTGGAGACAGTGGACATGTCATGTCCGACCAGTTCGCGCAGATCGCACACGCACCGTTCCCCGCGCGACAGTTCGTCAATGATCAAAAGTCGCGAGCCATGGGCCAGGGCCTTCATAATGTGCGCCCGGGCGGCAAAATCGTCTCGGGTGGGCTGCGGGAATGGCTGCATGAAATCTTCCGTTGTGTTTTGGTCAAACGATCAAACTTGGCGATATGACCAAATGATAGCGCGGTCAAGGGAATTATTTCCGATTTGGGGCTTGCCTTGGTGGAGCCTTTGGAGAAGAGCGGGGCTGGATGCGTGAGCAAGAGGCGTGCATGAGGCAAAAAATTTTTAAGGGAGAACGGCATGTTGTATTGGAACGCTGATCCCGTGGCCGTGTCCATCGGCCCTTTGTCCATCCATTGGTACGGGCTGCTTTTCGCCACGGCCTTTGTCGCGGGCTTGCGGATCATGGGCCGCATGTACGAACGGGAGGGACGCTCCAGGGCAGAGCTGGATTCCCTGCTCGGGTATGTGGTTTTTGGAGCCATTGCCGGGGCGAGGCTTGGGCATTGCCTGCTCTATGATCCCGTCTATTATCTGGCGAGTCCCCTTGAAATCCTCAAAATATGGGAAGGCGGTTTGGCCAGCCACGGCGGCGTGGTCGGCATTCTGCTTGTTGTCACCGTGTATGCCCGCCGCAAAGGCGTGCCGCTGTGGTGGCTCCTGGACCGCATCGCCGTCCCCGCCGCCCTGGGCGGGGCGTTCATCCGCATCGGCAATTTCATGAATTCCGAAATAGTCGGCATGCCGACCATCGCCTCCTGGGCCGTGATCTTCGAGCGGGTTGATCCGCTGCCCCGCCATCCTGTGCAGCTGTACGAAGCGGCGGCATATGCCCTTATTTTTGTCATCCTTTTCCTGACCTACCGTGTGGACGATGCGCGTCGCCGCCAGGGGCTGCTCTCCGGATTGTTTCTGACGCTGGTGTTTGCCGTCCGCTTCGTCCTCGAATTCTTCAAGACGCCCCAGGCGGTTTATGAACAGGGCTACTTCCTGACAGTCGGGCAGTGGCTCAGCGTTCCGTGCATCCTGGGGGGAATGTGGCTCGTTGTCCGGGCACGAGTTCGGCCGGATTGAATGGGACCGTTTGGTGCCTTGGATTCACCACCTGTTCGAGTGTGTTGTGCAAGATGTGTGGGATATGATCGCAGGCTTGTGCAGGGTATGTGCAAAATTCTGTGTTTTCGCGGGGTAGCCGCGTTCTTTCTTCCAGGTTTCAGCGTGCATTTGTCTTGGTCCAAACCTTGCTGAAGGTGTCCTTAGTGTCACGGCGGTCCGGAAGACCGCGTTTTGTGGCGAAAAATATCAGACTTGGAGAAAACATGGCGAAATCTCGGAAGACTCCCCCACCCGAAAAAAACAACAATCATCTACTCTACGGGATTGTCATTCTCATTGCTGGAGCGCTCATCGGCTCTGCCATAAGCACGGCCTTTCGGTCCACCAGCGTCCAAAACACTGGCGCAGTCCAGCAGCAGGGCAGCGACCTTTCCGCCCAGATAAAGGTGTATTCCGAGCGGGTGGCCGTCAACCCTCAAGACGGGAATGCCTGGATCTCGCTTGGCAACCTTTATTTTGACAGAACCAGCCGGCGAAATCCGTCGAGGCCTACACCAGGGCTCTGAAGATCAATCCGGCCAACCCCAACGTGCTGACGGACATGGGGGTCATGCATCGCGCCCTCGGGGACTTCCAGAAAGCGCTGGATGCCTTTGCCAAGGCCATCGCCATCAGTCCCGGCCACGAAACGGCGCGCATGAACACCGGGATTGTCCTGCTACACGATATGGGAGACAAAGAGGGAGCCATGAATGCGTGGCGTGAGCTGGTTCGGGTCAACCCTCAGGCCAAAAATGCGGAAGGGATGCTCATTACGGACATGCTCCGGCAGATGGGTGCTGTCGAAACACCGAAAACCGGTGGTCAGCGCTTGCTCGCACCTGCGAGTGGTTCATAGTCTGCGAGTATCTATTGTGAACCGCACGCGGCGAGGCCCCGCCTTCAAGCAACGCTTTTTCGAGTTGGCGAATTTGCCGGCCAAGCAGGGAGTTGGTCTGGTGAATGAAGCAGATGAGGATGTTGCGACGGTTTCAGGCGAGCGGGCTTGAAAAGAGGTCTGATAGGTCATTACAACCTATCGGACCTCTATTTTTCAACTACAGCCGAGGTAAATATCTCTCCAGTTCGTAATTCGTCACTTGTGATCGATACTGGTCCCATTCCACGCGCTTGTTTTCCATAAATTTGGTGAAGATGTGCTCGCCCAGGGCCTCGCGGATCAGAGTGCTGCCTTCCATGGCCTCCAGGGCTGTTTCCAGGCTGCCCGGCAGGCTCTCGATGCCGCGATCCCGGCGCTGCCCGGAAGTCATGGTGTAGATGTCTTCTTCCACGGGCGCGGGCAGTATGTAATTTTCTTCAATGCCTTTGAGGCCGGCGGCAAGGATGCAGGCAAAGGTCAGGTACGGGTTGCAGGCCGGGTCGGGGGAGCGCAGTTCGACGCGGGTGGCGGCCTCCTTGCCCGGTTTGTACATGGGCACGCGGACCAGGGTGGAGCGGTTGCGCCGCGCCCAGGCGATGTTGGTCGGAGCCTCGAAACCGGGCACGAGACGCTTGTAGGAATTGACCCACTGGTTGGTGATGGCCGTGAATTCCTTGCAGTGTGTCAGCAGTCCCGCGATATAGGACTTGGCCTCGCGGCTCAAGTGATGGTCGCCGTCGGCGTCGTAGAAGAGGTTGCGTCCGTTCTTGAACAGGGACTGGTGCACGTGCATGCCGCTGCCGTT